>JAJYYG010000024.1 GCA_021801235.1 Actinomycetes bacterium | reverse complement strand
CGCTCCCGTTGGCGATCCGCACCCGCCGGGAGCCGTCGATCAGCGACGGGTCCCGGCGCTCCGCCGGTGTCATCGACCGGATGATCGCCTCCACCTGGCCGATCTGACGGTCGTCGACCATCGACGACGCCTGCTTGAGGTCCTTGGACACCCCGGGGAGCAGCGAGAGCATCCCCGAGACCGACCCCATCTTCTTCACCTGCTGGAGCTGCTCGAGGAAGTCCTCCAGCGAGAAGCGGCCCTCGACGATGGCCGCCGCCCCCTTGGTGGCGACGCCCTCGTCGAAGGTGCGCTCGGCCTGCTCGATCAGCGAGAGCACGTCGCCCATGCCCAGGATCCGGTCGGCCATGCGGTCCGGGTGGAACAGGTCGAAGTCGTCGAGCTTCTCACCGGTGGACGCGAAGGCGATCGGGCGACCCACGACCTCCTTCACCGAGAGGGCCGCACCGCCCCGTGCATCGCCGTCCAACTTGGTCAGCACGACGCCGTCGAGCTCCAACGTCTGGTGGAAGGCCAGCGCGGTCGAGACGGCGTCCTGGCCGGTCATCGCGTCGATCACCAGGAAGGTGTAGTCGGGTGTGACCGCACCGGCCACCCGGCGGACCTCGTCCATCAGGGCGGCGTCGATCGACAGGCGTCCGGCGGTGTCCACGATCACCACGTCCCGACCGAGCCGGCGAGCCTCCGCGACGCCCGCGGTCGCCACGGCCACCGGATCGGTCGCCTCGCTGAAGACGGTGACGCCGGCCTGGCCGCCGAGCACACGGAGCTGGTCGACTGCGGCCGGCCGCTGGAGGTCCGCTCCCACCAACAGGGGGTTCCGCCCCTGCTGTTTGAACCAGCGGGCCAGCTTGGCCGCTGTGGTCGTCTTTCCCGAGCCTTGGAGGCCGGCCAGCAGGACGACCGTCGGCGGATGGCTGGCGTAGGAGATCCGAAGGGCCTCCCCGCCGAGGATCCCGGTCAGCTCCTCGTTGACGATCTTGATGACCTGCTGACCCGGGCTGAGGCTCTGGGACAGCTCGAGGCCCACGCAGCGCTCCCGGACCGCCCCCGTGAACGTGCGCACGACCCCCAGCTCGACGTCGGCCTCGAGCAGTGCTGTACGGATCTCGCGGAGGATGTCGTCGACATCGTCCGCGCTCAGCCGTCCACGCGACCGCAGGCGCGTGAGGATCCCCTCGAATCGGTCGGTCAGGCTCTCGAACATGGGTCTCCCACGCTACAGGACCTACCTGTGCACCGGTGCACGCCGACGGGGGGAACCGTGGTCAGAAGAGGGCGTCCACGAACGCGGGCGGGTCGAAATCGACCAGGTCGTCAGGGCCTTCACCCAGGCCGACCAGTTTGACCGGCAGGCCCAGCTCCCGCTGGATGGCCACGACGATTCCCCCCTTGGCCGTCCCGTCCAACTTGGTCAGCACCACACCGGTCACCTCGACGGCGTCGAGGAAGACCTTCGCCTGGGCGAGGCCGTTCTGACCGGTGGTGGCGTCGAGGACCAGCAACACCTCGGTCACCCTCCCCGGCGCCCGGCCCGCGACCCGACGGATCTTCTTCAGCTCCTCGATGAGGTTCACCTTGTTGTGGAGCCGACCGGCCGTGTCCGCCAGCACCAGGTCGTGCCCGCGTGCCGCCGCCCGTTGGACGGCATCGAACACGACGGCGCTCGGGTCCCCGCCCTCCGTCCCTCGGACGATGTCGGCGCCCGATCGCTGCGACCACAGCTCGAGCTGCTCCCCCGCCGCCGCCCGGAAGGTGTCTCCCGCGGCCAGCATCACCCGGATCCCCTCGCCGGTGAGACGGCTGGCGACCTTCCCCACGGTGGTCGTCTTTCCGACGCCGTTCACCCCCACGAACAGCCAGACGTCCACTGCGGGCTCCTCGTCGCCGTCAGAGGCCGCTGGTGCGTCCCTGCCGGCCGGGTGCCCGACGGGGAGGTGCAGCCCCGACGACCCGGCGGAGAGGGCGGACACCAGATCCGCCTTCAGCGCGTCGAGCAACGCCTCCACCCCGACGATCGACCCTGCCTTCACCCGGGCGCGCAGGTCGTCCAGGACTGCATCGGTGGCTCCGACCCCCACGTCGGCGCGGATCAGCGCCTCTTCGAGGTCGTCCCAGGTGGCCCCGTCGATTCTCTGGCGCGAGCGGACCGAGCCCAGGTACCCCGCCAGGAGCCCCCTCGCTTTGCCCATCCGGCCGCGGAACGTGGCAGCCTCGACCGGCACAGCCTCGACCGGCACAGCCTCGACCGGCGCAACTTCGACGGACGAGGGCGCAGCCTCGACTGGAGCAGCCTCGACCGGAGCAGCCTCGACGGACGGCGGGCCGGCTGGGACCGGCG
This sequence comes from Actinomycetes bacterium, assembly GCA_021801235.1. Classification (GTDB taxonomy): domain Bacteria; phylum Actinomycetota; class Acidimicrobiia; order Acidimicrobiales; family RAAP-2; genus DASZIT01. The sequence goes on along the minus strand of JAJYYG010000024.1, from coordinate 26,144 downwards.
GCGCCCCCGACGGGCCGCGGCCGCGCCGGCGCAGGCGCACCACCACGCCGGTGACCGCGGCGACCACCACGACCGGGATGCCGACCGCCAGGCCGACCGCCACGTCCGAGCTCGCCGCCACGACGGGACCGATCACGACGGCCCCCTCCCGACCGGGTCGTCCCCGGCGTCCACCGGGCCGTGGCTCACCCGCACCGCGCTCCGAGCATCCTGCGCCCCGGCGGTACCGTCCCCCGCATCACCCGGGACGGTGCGTGGCTCCGGGTCGAGTGGTGACACATCGGGGTCGCCCTCCCGCCGCGGGACCTTCTGGCTGACGACCCTGGAGGATCCGCCAGGGGCCATGGTGACGCCGTAGAGCGCGTCTCCGGCCTCCATGGTCCGCTTCTGGTGGCTCACGATGATCAGTTGCGCCTCTTCCCGGAACTCGTGGACCAACGCGAGGAACCGATGGAGGTTCACGTCGTCCAGGGCCGCCTCCACCTCGTCCATCAGGTAGAACGGGGAGGGCCGGCTGCGGAACACCGCGAAGAGGAACGCCAGGGCCACCAGGGAGCGCTCCCCGCCCGACAGCAGGGACAGCCTCCGGACGTTCCGCCCTGCGGGGCGGACCTCGACCTCGACCCCGGTCCCCAGGAGGTTCTCCGGATCGGTCAGGGACAGCCGTCCCGTCCCACCCGGGAACAGCGAGGTGATCAGGGTGGAGAAGTGCTCGTTCACGTCGGCGAAGGCGGCCGCGAAGACCTGCATGATCTCCTCGTCGAGCGTCCGGATCACCTGCTGGAGGTCGCGTCGAGCCGAGCGCACGTCGTCGACCTGGGACTGGAGGAACGTGTGCCGTTCCCCCAGGGCGGAGAGCTCCTCCACCGCCAGGGGGTTGACGGGCCCGAGCTGGTGAAGCTTGACCTCGAGCTCGGCCGCCCGCGTCGCGGCGTCGACCCCCCCGAGCGCCGGCTCGGGTGCGGCAAGTGCCGCCCCCTCGTCACACCCCAGCTCGCGAGCGAGCTGCTCCACCACCGCCTCCCGACGGATGGAGGCCTCGGCGAGGTCGAGCTCGACCTTCTGGAGGCGGCTCCTCACCGCCGCCAGCTCGTGCTCGGCGGCAGCGCGCTGGCGGCGGAGCGTCTCGAGCCGGGCGCCGCCCACCCGGACCGCCTCGATCTGGAGCCGATGCCGCTCGCGCAGGGAACCCCGCAGTCCGTCCAGCGTCCGCTGGATCCCCGCCACCATCTGGAGCAGGCGCCCGGCCGCGGTGGCATCACCCTCGAGTCGGCGCCGGCGGGCGGCGGCCTCCTGCCGCTCTTCCGCATGGCCCGTCAGCCTGCGCTCCACCTCCGCGAGGCGCTCGGCCAGCACCCGCCGCCGTTCCTCGACCCCTGCCACCCGGGCTTCCCACTCACTGCGCCGGAGCGCGGCGGCCGCGATCCGGGCGTCGATGCGGCCCCGCTCCTCGCGGGCGGCGGCCTCCGCCCGCCGGGCCCGGTCCCGGGCCAGTTCGAGGGCGGGCATCGCGACGTCGAGCTCGGCACGTCGGCGGGCGTCCCGTTCGATGCGCTCTTCGAGCTCACGCGAGGAGCGGGCCGCCTCCTCGACCTCCGTGGTCAAGACGGCGAGCTCGTTGGCGATCCGCCGCCGTGCCACCGACGCCGCCTGGTGGGCGGTCTCGTTGCGCTCGTAGGAGCGGACGGCCTCCGCAGACGCCAGCCGGGTCTCCTCGACGACGGTCCTGGCAGCCCGGCGTTCGTCGCCGACCCGCACGGCTTCGGCCGCCGCCACCTCTGCCCGCGCCTGGGCCTCTTCGACCACGGCCGCCGTCACCACTCCACCGGCGGCCCGGACCCTCCAGCCGGTAGAGGAGAACCGGTCCCCCTCCCGGGTGACCACCACCAAGTCGGGACGCTCGAGGGCGAGATCGATGGCCGACGACCAGTCGGGAGCGCAGCGGGCGCCGTCGAGCAACGTGTCGAGCACCGGTTCGAGCCCGCCGACGGCGGTGCGGCCGGAGCGGGCGTGCACGTGCCGGCGGACGTCCTCCGACCCGACCGCCGGCTCCGGGCGGACCCGACCGGGGACGGGTCCCACGCCGGTGAGCGCCAGAACCGCCCCGGGCGCCTCCCCCTGGCGGAGCCGGGCCAGTGCCGCCCGGGCCGAATCGCTCCCGGAGACCACCACCGCCGAGAGGGAGGCGCCCACCGCCGCCTCGAACGCGTCCTCCCAGCCCGCGTCCACTTCGACCAGGTCGAGCAGGATACCGACCACGCCGTCCACGCCGGACAACAGCTCCGCTCCTGCGGCCCCTCGCGCCTCGTCGAGTGCCCGGGCCAGGGCGTCGGCGCGGGCGGCCGACCGGTGCAGCTCCTGCTCCGCCTTGCGCAGCGTCTCCTCCGCCACGTCGAGCCGCCGCGCGGCGCCCTCGTGTGCCGTCTCCGCCGCCGCCACGGCCGCCTGCAACCGATGCCGGGCCTGCTCCGTCTCGGCCAGGCGTTCCGCCAGCTCGTGGTCCTCGCCCTCGGTGACGCCGACCCGCCGTTGGGCGGCCACCAGGCGGTTGGTGATCTGTTCGAGCGCACGGCGGTCACGCTCGAGCCCGCGGTCGAGCGCCTCGAGCTGGGCCCGCGCCACCGTGACCGCCTCGTCCGCCTGCCGGAGATCCGTCCTGTCCGCAACGGTCGCCAGATGGGCGGCGAGCTCGGCGGCCGGCCGCGCCTCCGCATCGGCCACGTCGGCCTGCTCCTCCGCCAACGCCCGGGCGTCCTCCTCGGCGAGGACCAGTTCGTCCGCCAGTCGCGCCCCTTCCGCCTCGAGCGTCGACACCACGTCGGCGTCCGCCGCCGCATCGAGCGCCTGGGCCAGCGACCGCTGCCGTTCGCGGAGGACGCCCGTGAGGCCCCGCGCCCGCTCGACCAGCCCTTCGACCCTTCCCACCGCGGTGGCCAGATCGGCCTCCCGTTGCGCGGACAGCTCGTCGGAGGTACGGCCCGCCGCCAGGTCGAGGTCCGCCAGCGACCGCCGGAGGCGTTCCTCACCGGACCGCAGGTCGCCTGCCAGCGCGGCTCCGTCCTGACGCCGGCCGTCGAGGGCGGCCAGCTCGGTCCCGGCCAGATGGAGGCGGACCGACCGGAGCTCCTCGGCCAGCTCGAGGTGGCTCCGTGCCGCGGCGGCCTGACGCTCGAGCGGACGGATCTGACGTCTCACCTCGCGGACCAGGTCGTAGAGCCGTTCGAGGTTCTCGTCCGTCGAGACCAGCCGTCGTTCGGACCGTTCGCGGCGTCTGCGGTACTTGAGGACGCCGGCAGCCTCTTCGATCACCGAACGGCGGTCCTCCGGACGCGCGTTGAGGATGGAGTCGAGCTGACCCTGGCTGATGATGACGTGCTGTTGGCGCCCCACGCCGGTGTCCGACAAGAGCTCCTGGACGTCCAGGAGGCGGCACGGAGCCCCGTTGATGGCGTACTCGCTGTCGCCGGACCGGAACAGGGTCCGGGTGATGGTGATCTCGGCGAGGTCGGAGGCGAGCCGGCCAGAGCTGTTGTCGATGGTCAGGGCCACTTCGGCCCGCCCCAGCGCCGGACGGCTGGCGGTGCCGACGAAGATGACGTCCTCCATCTTGGCGGAGCGCACCGTCCGGGGCCCTTGGGCTCCCAGCACCCAGGCCACCGCGTCGACCACGTTCGACTTGCCGCTGCCGTTCGGCCCGACCACGACCGTGATGCCGGGCTCGAACTCGAGCACGGCCGGATCGGCAAAGGACTTGAACCCTTTGAGGGAGAGCGACTTCAGGAACACCGGGCGCTCACCCTACCGGCCTCCGCGCCCCGGCGTGGAGGCCGTCCGCCCCACCTGGTGCACTCACACCTGGCAGTGCTCGCAAAGGTAGGTGGAACGCCCCCCGGACTTGACCCGGACGATCGTGGAGCGGCACCGCCGGCAGGCCTGCCCTTCCCGGTCGTAGGCCTGGTGCTGGCCCTGGTAGTCACCGACCTCGCCGAACAGGTCGCGGTACTGCTCGTCGGCCAGCGACGACCCCCGGCGTTTGACCGCCTCCGCCAGGGTCTCCACCATGGCACGGTAGAGACGCCGCACCTCCTGGGAGGAGAGCGAGCTGGAAAGACGGTCGTAGCGCAGCCCGGCGGCGAACAGGATCTCGTCCGCGTACATGTTGCCGATCCCCGCCACGAACTCCTGGTCCATCAGGAGGGCCTTCAGGCCGGCCTTGTGGGAGGCCAGCAGCACCCAGAACTTCTCCCAGCTCATGACGTCCTCGAGCGGATCGAAGCCCAGGTGGGCGAGCTCCGGCACCGCCGGTTCACCCTCCGCGGGCGCAGCCGACACGAAGAGCTCCCCGAACGTCCTGGGGTCGACGAACCGCAGCTGACCTCCTTGGGTGAACGAGATGACGGCGTGGGTGTGCGGGGCCTTCGGCTCCTTCGCACTCTTGGCGCGCTGCAACTGGCCGCTCATCCCCAGGTGGACCACCAGGGTCCCCCCGTCGTCGAGCCCGAGCAGCAGGTACTTGCCCGATCGGCCGATCGACGTCACCGTGCGACCCTCGAGCCGGGCGCGGAAGTGCTTCGCGCTCGGGTGCCGCCGCACCGTCCGCCCGTTGCGGACCTCGACTGCCTTGATCTTCCGACCGACGACCTCGCCCTGCAGGTCGCGCCGGATGGTCTCCACCTCGGGCAGTTCAGGCATCCCCTCCGCCTCTCTCATCCCCCAGCGCACGGCAGGCGACCTCGGCGGACGCCTGCTCGGCGTCCTTCTTCGAGCGCCCCTCCCCCGTACCGAGTGGCTGATCAGCAACGTACACCGTGGCCAGGTACCTTCGGTCATGGTCGGGTCCCCTGCCCCGGACCTCGTAGCGGGGCACGCCCCGGCCGAGCCGCACGGACGCCTCCTGGAGCCGGCTCTTGTGGTCCGCCTCGTCGGGTTGGGCCACGGCGGCCTCGATCCGGGTCCCGAGCAGGTCCAACACGAGACGCCGGGCCTCTTCGAACCCTCCGTCGAGGTACACCGCTCCGATCACCGCCTCGAGCGCGTCAGAGAGGATCGAGTCCTTCTCGCGTCCGCCGGAGAGGTCCTCGCCGCGTCCGAGCCGGAGGTGCGGTCCGATCCCGAGCTCGCCCGCGACCTCGGCGAGCACGCGGGCGTTCACCACCGCGGCCCGCACCTTGGCCAGGACACCCTCGGCCAGGTCAGGGCGCGACCGATAGGTGTGCTCGGCCACCACCAGCCCGAGCACGGCGTCGCCCAGGAACTCCAGACGCTCGTTGGAGGGCTCACCGCCGTGCTCCGCGCACCACGACCGGTGCGAGAACGCCTGGTCGAGGAGCGCCGGATCGGCGAACCGGTGGGTGATGCCCAGGGTCGTCTCAGGCCCCCGCCAGCTTGGTGTGGACGTAGTCGACCGCGTCCCGCACGGTACGCAGCTCCTCGAGGTCCTCGTCGTCGATCCGGAACCCGACCGAGCGCTCGCCCAGCTCCTCCTCCAACCCTTCCACCAGCTCGATGAGGGCGAGTGAGTCGGCGTTGAGATCCTCTGCGAACGACGAGGACTCCGTGATGTCGGAGGGCTCGATCTCGAGGATGTCTGCGAGCAGGTCGCGGATCAGCTCGAACACCTGAGGGCGCTCAAGCGGTCCCTCCCCCACGTGGGTCTCTGCGGGCACGTCAACTCCTCGGTTCGCTGGAAGGTGCCCGGGCTCGGGCAACGAGCGGGTCGGGAACCCGGTGCCCGCATCCTGGCAGGCAGCAGATCCGGAAGTCGGACGGCACCCGCCCGGCTATCCGGCACCCGCCCGGCGGGACAGGTTACCCGATCGCGGATGACACCAGGCAACCGGATTCATCGAGCGGAAACGTCCCGGCAACGGTGGCGACCCACGACCGTCCTAGACCGGTGCCGTGGAAGACCGCACAGGGACGGTGAGCGGGACGATGGGAGGCCGCACGGGCACAGGCATGCCGGCCGTGACCGCCGCAGGTGAGGTCCCGCCCGCCTGGCCCTCGTACGATCCCGACCCGTTCTTCGACGAGATGGTGGGCCCGGGAGGAGCGCCCAGGCCCGAGGCCGCCCCACTGTGGAACCTGTTCGCATCCCTCGGTCCCCAGGCCCTCGCCGAGCGGCAACGGGCGGCGGACCGCGAGATCCGCTCGATCGGCGTCACGTTCACCGTCTACGACGGCACCGAGGGGGTCGACCGGCCGTGGCCCTTCGACATCATCCCCCGGGTGCTCCCGGCCCCGGTCTGGCACGACATCGAGATCGGACTCGTCCAGCGCCTCAACGCGCTCAACCTCTTCATCGACGACGTCTATCACGACCAACGCGCAGTGGACGCCGGCGTGGTCCCCGCCGCGCTGGTCACCGGATCACCGAACTTCCGACCCGAGTGCGTCGGGGTCGACCCCGCCGGAGGCATCTGGGCGCACATCTGCGGCAGCGACCTGGTGCGGGACGGAGACGGCGTGTTCTACGTCCTCGAGGACAACCTCCGGGTGCCGTCCGGCATGTCCTACCTGCTCGAGAACCGCCTGGTCGCCAAGCACGTCTTCCCCGAGCTGTTCCGGCACTACAGCGTGGAGCCGGTCGATCCCTTCGTCGGTCGGCTCGCCGGCCTCCTCGCCTCGGTGTCTCCCACCCCGGGGGACCCGACCGTCGTGGTGCTGACACCCGGCGTCTACAACGCCGCCTATGCGGAGCATGCCTTCTTGGCCCAGCAGCTCGGGGTCGAGCTGGTCGAAGGTGGGGACATGGCGGTCCTCGACGACGGATGCCTGTACGTCCGGACCATCGAGGGCCTGGTTCGGGTCGACGTGGTCTACCGGCGGGTGGACGACCTCTTCCTCGATCCGGAGGTCTTCCGCTCCGACTCGCTGCTCGGTGTACCCGGGCTGATGCGGGCCTGGCGGGCGGGACGGGTCAGCCTGGTGAACGCCCCAGGGGCGGGGGTGGCCGACGACAAGGGGATCTACGCGTTCGTCCCCGACCTCATCCGGTTCTTCCTCGACGAGGAGCCCCTGCTACCCAACGTGCCCACCTACCGGTGCGGCGACCCGGTCGCCCTGCGGTCGGTGCTCGCCGACCTCGGGCACCTGGTGGCCAAGCCCACCGACGGATCGGGGGGCAGTGGCATCGTGGTCGGCACCCAGGCCACACCGGCCGAGCTGGCTGATCTTGCCGACCGGATCTCCGCAGACCCCGACCGCTGGGTCGCCCAACCGGTCGTCCCCCTCTCGACCGCGCCCACCCTCTGTGCCGGGGAGGTCGCCCCCCGGCACGTGGACCTGCGCCCGTTCACGCTGATGGGCCCCGAGGGGGCCTACGTGACGCGGGGAGGGCTCACCCGGGTGGCGCTCGCCTCCGGGGCGCTCGTCGTGAACTCGTCCCGGGGCGGCGGGAGCAAGGACACCTGGGTGGTGGACCCGATCGCCGACGACGGTCGGTCCGCCCCGGCCGCCGGCCCCGGGGCGCCGGCGTGAGGCGGGGCCCATCGCCGGCCGCCTCCGGGGGCGACGCCCCGGCCGCCCCCGGAGGCGGCGACACCGACCGATGCAGGGACAAGGAGGGAACCATGCTGCTCGCACGGATGGCCGAGTCGATCTACTGGTCCGGGCGCTACCTCGAACGCGCCGAGAGCACCGCCCGGATCGTGCAGGTGCACACCGACGCGCACATGGACCTGCCGGTGGGCGAGGACGTGGGCTGGGAGCCGCTCCTGGCCATCGCCGGGACGGCCGGCGACGGGGACGGCGCGCACGGGCGGGAGGGGGACGGCAGCGGTGCGGTCGTCGAGCACGACGCGGTGCACTACGTCCTGTGCGCCCCGGAGAACCCCTCCTCGGTGCTGGCCTCGCTGGAGGCGGCACGCGCCAACCTCCGGACGGCGCGTCCGGCCGTTCCCCGGGAGGTGTGGGAGGCGTGCCACGGCCTCTGGCTGGCCAGCTCCGAACACCGGTCGGAGACGTCCACCCGGGACGGACGGGTGCAGTGGCTGCGACGGGTGGTCGCCGGGTGCCAGGGAATCGCCGGGATCCTGGCGGGGACGATGAGCCGCGACGAGGCACAGTCGTTCTTCGCCATCGGCCGGAGCCTCGAACGGGCGGAGCTCACCACCCGCGTCCTCGATGCCCGCTCGGCCAACCTCCAGCCGCACCGTGGCGACGATCCCTACGAGGCCGTCCGATGGATGGCGGTCCTGCGTTCGCTGGCCGCCTATCAGCCCTTCCGGCGGGCCATGCCCGCCCGCCCCCAGGGTGGGGCGACGCTCCGGTTCCTCCTCCAGGACGACCGCTTCCCGCGTGCGGTGAGCGCCTGCCTGAGCGACGTGCGATCGCAGCTCAAGCAGCTCCCGGGCACCGAGGAGCCTGCGGACGCCTGCACCACCGCCGCGCTGCTGGTGTCCGCCGCCCCGGTGTCCCGGCTGGCGCTGCGCGGCCTCGACGAGTTCCTCGAGCGGGTGCGGCTCGCCGTGGTCGAGGTCCACCTGGCCATCGAGTCGACCTACTTCCGCCCTCCGCTCGCACGGTGGCCAGCGGCTGCACCGGCACAGTGAGCGCAGTGGGTCCTGACGTCGGACGGCGCGAGCTGGATCCCGATCGTCTCCGTGGTCCCGGGAGCGCCCTTCGTCAGGTGCTGGACGGCTACGCCCCGCCGGAGGCCGGGTACGACGAGCTCCTCGCCCCCGACGGGACAGTCAGGGAACCTTGGAGGGGTGTGCTGGCGGAGGTGACCGCGTCCGGGCCCGCCGGACTGCTGGGCAGGCGTCTCGAGATCGAGCGCCTGCTGCGCGCCGAAGGGGTGACCACCACCGTCGTCGACCGGGCCCCGGCCGCCGGTGTCCCGGTCGACGGGGTGGCGGACGACCGGCAGGCGTTGTGGTCGCTGGATCCGCTCCCACTCGTCATCGACTCCGACACCTGGAGGACGGTCGAGACCGGGGTCTCCCAACGCGCCGCCCTGTGCGACCTGGTGCTCGCCGACTGCTACGGTCCCCGCAGGCTCCTCGGCCGCGGCCTCATACCGCCGGAGTTCGTGTTCGCAAACCCGGGGTTCCTCCGTCCGTGTGACGGGGCGGCCGGGAGGCGTCCGCACTCCCTGATGACCTGGGGCATCGACGTGGCGCGAGGCCCCCGGGGCGAGCTGCGGGCAGTCGGCGACCACGCCCAGGCTCCGTCGGGTCTCGGCTATGCCCTCGTCAACCGGTCGATCCTCTCGCGCGTGCTCCCCGTCGCCCATCGCTCCTCCGGCGTCGAGCGCCTGGCCGGGTTCGTGCGGGCGTTCCGGGCCGGGATCCACCGTGCCGCGCCGGTCGGGGCCGAGGAACCACAGGCCGCGGTCCTCACGTCGGGTCCCCACAGCGAGCTCTACTTCGAGCACACCTCGTTGGCCGCCGGCCTCGGTCTCCCCCTGGTCGAGGGACGCGACCTCGAAGTCCGGGACGACCGGCTGTGGATCCGGTCGCTCACCGGCCGGCATCCGGTCGACGTGCTGGTCAGGCGCCTGGGTGACACCTGGTGCGATCCTGTCGAGCTGCGCGCGGACTCCGTCATCGGCGTGCCCGGCCTCCTCCACGCCGTCCGCCAGGGACGCGTCGCCGTCACCAACCCGATCGGTGTCGGGCTACTCGAACATCGTGGGCTGGCCGGGCTGCTCGGCCCGCTGGCGCGCGCGCTGCTCGGAGAGGACCTGGTGCTGCGGGGCCCGGAGAGCTGGTGGTGCGGGAGCCCGACCGGTCTCTCGCACGTCCTGGCACATCTCGACCGCCTCGTCCTCCACCTGGTCGACGGCTCCGATCCGACGCCCCCGATCGCCGGTGACACGCTCTCCACCGGTGCGCTCCAGGCGTTGCGGGACCGGGTCCGGTCCCGCCCCGGAGCCTGGGTCGGATGCGAGCCGATCCTCCCCTCGACCACGCCGACCGTCGGGAGCGGGGGGGTCCTCGAGTCCCGGCCGTTCGTCCTGCGCACCTTCCTCACCTCCGGTGGGGACGCCGACGGACCCGGGAGCTACGGGTACACGGTGCTCCCCGGGGGGCTCGCACGCGTCGGGGGCGCCCTCCGGTGGTCGGGCACCAGGGAAACGCACCCTGTCGTCAGCAAGGACACCTGGGTGATCGCCACGGACCCGGCACCCCAGCAGAGCACCTGGCTCCGATCGTCCGCACCGGGCACCACACGCGGATCCGCGGCGCTTGACGCCGAGCAGCCGTCGCCCCTGCCGGCACGGTCGGGTGCCCGGCTCTTCGTGCTCGGGCGTGCCCTCGAGCACGCCGAAGGCGTCATCCGACTGATCCGCACCATCTGGACCCGGATCGACCAACCGACCGGGTCCGGCGGACGGCCCGCGGCCCAGTCCCTCAGCGTCCTGATCGACGTCCTGACGACCGCGATCGCCTTCGATGCCGTCTCGGAACCCGCCCCGGAGGCGGACGTCGCACCGGACCCCATCCCCTGGTCGGGCTTCGGCCGCCCGTGCGGCCCGGACGAACACCCGCCCACCATGCTCCGTCGCGCCGCCACCGCGACGGTCCTCGAAGTCGGGGTACGCCAGGGACTGGCCCCCGTCGTCGAGATGGCCGTCCAGGCCGCCTATGCGCTACGCGAGCAGCTCTCCGCCGACTCGTGGCAGCTGGTCGGGGACCTCGACGAGACGATCCCGTTCCTCAGACGCCGGGGGTCCGATCCGCTCCCCGACCTACAGAGCACGCTCGAGCGCCTGCTCCGGACCCTGCTCGCGCTCGCCGGCCTCGCCGCCGAGAGCATGGAGCGCGACCAGGCCTGGCACGCCCTCGAGGCCGGCCGGCGTCTCGAGCGGGCACGGAGCACGACCAAGCTGATCCGGTCCCTCCTCGTCGACCAGCGGGCGGGCGAGGTCGAGGATCTCCTCCTCGAGTCCGCCCTGAAGGCGTCCGAGAGCCTGATCGTCTTCCGTCGGCGCAACCGCGCCTCCCTCCGGGTCCCCGACGCACTGGACCTCCTGATCTACGACCGGGACAACCCACGCAGTACCGTCTCCCAACTCGATCGCCTCGTCACGCACCTCCGCGCCCTGGCCCGGGAGCCCGACGGGTTCCCGGGCTCGCCCGGACGGCCGGCGTCGGAAGCGATCTCCGTCCTCGAGCGGACCGACGCCGCGCGCCTGGCGGCCGTGGACGGGACGCCCGGTCGGCGCCGGGACCTCGACCTCACCCTGGGCCGGGTCGACGTGGCGCTGGCCACCGTGCTCGACCGGGTGCGGGGCACGCTGTTCTCCGATCCCCGGCTGTCCCCACTGGCGCCCCCGGCACGTGCATCGACACGGGAGAGGGGGCAGGGGGGACGATGAACTACCTGGTGGTCCACCGGACCCACTACCGCTACGCCGGCACCGTCACCCGGTGCTGCAACGAAGCCCACCTCCGTCCCCGGGAGACCGCCACACAGCACTGTCTCGCCCACCGGCTCGAGGTGGAGCCGGAGGCCGCCACCTGGGGCGAGCGGATCGACTTCTTCGGCAACCCCGCCACCGACTTCACCGTGGACGGTCCGTTCGAGGACCTGGTGGTCATCGCCACCAGCCGGGTCGACGTGGTCGAAGGGACCCCACCGCCGGACGGTGGGCCGGCATGGGAGGAGGCCCGCGACTGGATCGCGGCCGACCGGACCCCGACCGGGCTCGACGCCCGGCAGTACTGCTTCGACTCTCCCCTGGTACGCGTCGAGCCGGACCTGCATGCGTACGCACTCGGGTCGTTCGGTGCCGGCCGCCCGTTGATCGACGGGGTCCGGGACCTGGCAGCCCGGATCCACGCGGAGTTCCGCTACGAGCCCGGCTTCACCACGGTGTCGACCCCCCTCGCGGACGTCCTGCGCCACCGGAGGGGGGTCTGCCAAGACTTCGCCCATCTGGCGATCGCGTGCTGCCGCGCGGTGGGGCTCTCCGCCCGCTACGTCAGTGGTTACCTCGAGACCGAACCCCCGTCCGGGGGGCAGCGCCTGACGGGCGCCGACGCCTCCCACGCCTGGGCATCGACGTTCGTGCCCGGCTGGGGGTGGTTCGACATCGACCCCACCAACGACCGCGTGGCCGGCGTGTCGTACGTGACCACCGCCTGGGGACGCGACTACAGCGACGTGAGCCCGCTCCGGGGGGTCGTCTTCGGAGGCGGACCGACCCAGTCGCTCGAGGTGTCGGTCGACGTGGTCCGGCTCCCCCCGACGGGGCCGCCGGCTCCTACCCGGCCGTCGAGACGGTGAGCACCATCACCACACCCTGACCGGGCAGCGACATCTGCTCGACGAGGACCTGGAGCGAGCCGTCGGCGAGCGTCGTGATGTCGGCCGCCGCCGTGTTCGACGCGTTCACCACGCTGAAGCCCTTCCCCTGCAGCTCCTTGACGTACCCCGCCTCGGCGGAGGGGCCCGTCTCGGTGAGCTCCACGTACCACTTGGTGGAGCTCAGTGCGGTACCGGAGAAGACCTTGCCGGGCGGGGCGGGCACCTGGGCGGGGAAGCCGGCCGGCAACCCCGGGGCGGCTCCCGTGTCGGGGGGTACCGTGGGGGCGGTCGTGGCCGGTGGCGCGTCGGGGGCGGCGATCGGACCGATCCCCCCGACGGCGTCCACCGTGAACGAGACCGCCGCTCCCTTGAGGTTCACCGCGCTGGCCGCGGAGCCGCCCGGCACGCCCGACGAGTACGACAGCAACGCACCCGAGCCGTCGGCGACGCAGGCGGTCGCCGTCTCGACCAGCAGGGACGCGTCGGCGCCCGGCGACTTCACCTGGTAGGTGGTTCCCCGCACCCCCGCGACGCTGCAGGGACCCGCGGTCGTGATCCGGATCCCGGTCACGTGGGTGTAGCCGATGAGCGCCTGGGCGTAGTCCGTCTCACCGTTCAGGTGGGTCAGCCCGTCGGGGGTCTTGAAGGTGGTCGGTAGAACCTGCCCGACGGCGACGGCGTAGCCGCGACCGTCGACGTCGTAGGTGGTGACGGCCGGGCTGGTCGAGTGGTTCTCCCAGTCGGTGGGGCTGTGGACCTCGCCGGTGACCGTGAAGGTGTAGCCGTCGTTGCCTGCGGTCGAGGTGAACGAGTAGTCCGTCAGGCTGCCCAGTCGGGCCTCGGAAAGGCCCCCTCCCCCGGAGGAAGCAACCGAGCTGGTGCCGGCGGTCGCCGTCCCCCCGGCCGCGGTCGTCGCCGTCGAGCCGGCCGAAGATCCGCAGGCGGCGGCCAACGTCCCCACCGCCACGGCCGCCGTGGCCAGGGCCAACCGCCGCACTGCACCCGTCACCCGCGCTCCCCCTTCGTCGTCCTGGACCGGTCGTCGGGACCCTCCGGTCTGCGACCGGAACTTCCGACGGCCATCACCGAGCCGAAGCCCCTCGATCGACGAGGCTAACCGAGTGACGCCTCCGAGTCGACCGTCGCCGGCTCAGGCCGCCAGCGCCACCTCGATCCCGTCGAGACCGGCGAGCAGGGCCCGCCCGCCGGCCTCGTCGAGGGTGCCGTAGGCGTCGCGCACCAGGGAGTCCGTCAGCGCATCGGCACGCGCCAACGCCGCCACCTGGTCCCCCCCGAGCAGGGGCGGGTCGTCCTCCGACCAACCGAACATGCCGACGTCGTTCGGCCTCCGGAGGAAGTGGGCGGTCTTCGCGTCCAGACCCGAAGCCCGCACGGCGAGCAGGTGGGCACTCCCCCGGAACTCCCGCAGCAACGCCAACAACTGGAGCGCGCGCCCGGGGAGGTCGTCGACCAACGGCTCGGCCCGGAACCCGGCGAACAACGACAGCCCGACGGGGTCCGCCGCCTCCGCCACCGTCTCCGCCGCGGCGCAGAACCCCGCCAGATCGGCGAGCCCGCCCAGGCGCGCCCGACCCAGGTCGGCGCAGCACGCCGCATAGGCGCGGGCGGCCTCCCTCGGCGCCATGATCGCTTTGCCCTCGTTCCACATCTGGGCGACCACCGCCGGGTTGAAGTAGCCGAAGGCGCTCACCACCACCTCTGGTTCGACGTCACCGAGCACGCCGCCGCGTCCGAGGAAGTAGAAGTGGAACGCGTCCAGCCCCAGGGACTCCCCCTTGGCCAGGGTTCCCGGTGCGAAGTAGTAGGCCCATCCCAGATCGCCGATCTTCGGGCAGGCACGCGACACAAGCTCTTCAGGGGTCATGGGCGCATCGTAGGCGAAACGACCGATCCGCCCACCCGGTCCCACACCTCGCCTACCCTGTCCCGATGCGGATCCTCGTCACCGGGGCGGGCCGGGCCATCGGTGCGGCGACCGCCCGGGCCCTCGCGGCGGGCGGCCACGAGGTCGTCGCCACCGCCCGCGACCCCGCATCGCTGGCGGGCCTGGACGTCCACCTCCGGCTGGCCCTCGACGTCACCGACGACGCCTCCATCGGCACCGCGCTGGCCGAGGCCGGCGAGCTCGACGGGGTGGTGAACAATGCGGCGCTCACCGCCAAGGGTCCCCTCGAATCGTTCCCGGTGGAGCACATGCGCGCCATCTTCGAGACCAACGCGATCGGTCCGGTCCGGCTGCTCCAACAGGTTCTCCCCGGCTGGCGCCGCCGGGGCAGCGGGGTCGTCGTCAACATCAGCTCCATCCAGGGGAGGGTCGGGACACCTCTCGAAGGCGCCTACGCCGCCTCCAAGTTCGCCCTGGAGGCCCTCTCGGAGGCCCTCTACTACGAGCTCGGCCACTTCGGGATCCGGGTCGTGGTCATCGAGCCCGGCTACACCGGGCCGGGCATGAAACGTTCGGGCGACCACCCGGGCGACCCCGCCTACGCCGAGCTGTGGGCGCAGTGGGCCGGCACGGACGCCGCCGTCACCGGACCGGGAGGACGGCCCGGTCCCGAGACGGTAGCCGAGGCGGTGCGGCGCGCCGTCGAGGACCCGGGCACCCCGCTACGGGTCCCGGTCGGCGCCGACGCCGCCACCGTGCTCGGGGCCAGGTCCCGGCTCGACGACGCCGAGTTCGAGCAGGCGATGCGGGCGGTCCTCGGCATCACCTGGTGACCCGGCGACCCTCCGGGAGGGGACGGTGTTGACCAGGCTCCGGGCAGCCATCGCCAGGTACTCGAGCAGCTCCTCCTGGTCGGCGGGGGTCAGGCCGCTCTCGCGTACCGCGGCCGTCATGTGCTCCATCCACGCGGCCGCCTCGGGGGGGCCGATGGCGAACGGGACGTGGCGCATCCGGAGGCGGGGGGCACCCCGCCGCGCGTTGTAGTCGGCGGGGCCGCCCCAGTACTGGCCGAGGAAGAGCGCCAGGTGGGCCTTGGACTCGGCGAGGTCCGCCGGGTACATCGGCCGGAGGCGCCCGTCCGCCTCCACACCCCGGTAGAACCGGTCCACCAGGGCCTCGAAGAACGCCGCGCCGCCCCAACGCGTGTAGGGAGTGGCCTGGGCACCGCCGGGCCGGCCGGTTCGGCGGATCGGTCGCACGCTCACGAGGTTAGGGCGTCCTCGATTAGCCTCGGACGGGCTGCACCCGGCTTCCGGACCCGGGACGACAGGCAGCTACCACGCACAGGCAGCTACCACGCACAGGCAGCTACCACGCACAGGCAGTAGGACGACAGGAGGCCCCCGTGTTCGAATGGTCCCAGGAACAGCTCATGGTTCGGGATGCCGTCCGCCGGTTCATCGAGGCCGAGGTGGTGCCCCACATCGACGAGCTCGAACACGGGGACCTGCCCCCCTACGACATCGTGCGCAAGATGCAGGCGACCTTCGGCATGGACCAACTGGCCCGTGACCGCTTCGCCAAACAGCTCGACCGAAAGAAGAACGGCCAGGTCGAGACCGATGCCGAGCGCGAGGAACGGGCCGGCGACGGAGGGGCCGCGGCCATGACCCTCATCCCGATCATCGAGCTGTGCCACTACTGTCCCGGCATCGTCACCGCCATGGGTGTCAGCCTCGGGCTGGCGGCCGGCACCATCATGAAGCAGGGGACCCCGGCCCAGATGGAGCGGTGGGGACTCGACCTCCTCACCTTCGACAAGGTCGGCGCCTGGGCCATCACCGAGCCGGGCTCCGGCTCCGACGCCCTCGGCGGCATGCGGACCTCGGCCCGGCGAGACGGCGACGAGTACGTCCTCAACGGGAACAAGACCTTCATCACCAACGGCCCGTACGCCGACACCGTGGTCGTCTACGCCAAGCTCGACGACGGGTCGGACACCCCCGTGCGCGACCGCCAGGTGCTGACCTTCGTGCTCGACCGGGGGACGCCCGGGTTCGAGCAGTCGGCGCCGTTCCGGAAGATGGGTCTGCACTCGTCCCCGACCGGCGAGCTCTTCCTCACCGACGTCCGGGTGGGTCGGGACCACCTGCTCGGGGAGACCGAGGGGACGCCCCAGGGCGGACGGGACTCGGCCAAGGGGAACTTCGTGACCGAACGGGCCGGGCTGGCCGCCATGGCCCTCGGCCTCATCGAGGAGTGCCTGAAGCTCTCGGTGGACTACGCCCGGGACCGGATGCTCTGGGGCCAGCCGATCGGCGACCGGCAGCTCATCCAGCTGAAGCTGGCCAAGATGGAGGTCGCCCGGCTCAACGTGCAGAACCTGGTCTTCCGCCACATCGAGCTCTCGGCGGCCGGTAAAAGCCTCTCGCTCGCCGAGGCCTCCGCCATGAAGCTCTACTCCGCCCAGGCCGCCTCCGAGGTGGCGATGGAGGCGGTGCAGCTCTTCGGGGGCAACGGCTACATGGCCGAGTTCCGGGTGGAGCAGCTGGCCCGGGACGCCAAGGTCTTCCAGATCTACGCCGGCACCGACGAGATCCAGGTCACCCACATCGCCAAGGATCTCCTCGCCCGCTGACCGGGGCCACCCGACCCCGGCGAGCAGCCGGCCGAGCAACCAGGAGGGCAGACCGTGCAGGGATCCGTCGCCGTCGTCACCGGAGCGAACTCCGGGATCGGGTGGGAGACCGCCGCCGCCCTGGCCACGTTGGGAGCGACCACGGTCCTGGCCTGCCGCGACCGGACCAAGGCCGAGGCGGCTGCGGTCTCCGTGCGCGACGCCTCGGGCTCTCCGGACGTCCACGTGGCCGACCTGGACCTCGCCGACCTCGCCTCCGTGGAGGCCTGCGCCGCCGATCTCCTTGAGCGGTTCGACCGGCTGGACATCCTGGTCAACAACGCGGGAGGCATCTGGTCCGAGCGGCGGACGACCGTCCAGGGGTTCGAGCAGACCTTCGGCGTGAACCACCTCGGGCCCTTCCTCCTCACCGTCCGCCTGCTGGATCGCCTGCGGGCGACCGCCGGAGCGAGGATCGTGAACGTCTCGTCCTTTGCCCACCACGCCGCGGTGGGCGGGATGCGCTGGGACGATCTGCAGGCCGAGCGCCACTACACGCCGTTCGGCGCCTACAGCCGCTCCAAGCTGGCGAACCTCCTGTTCACACGCGAGCTCGCCGTGCGCCTGGAAGGGACCTCGGTCACCGCCAACGCCGCGCACCCCGGTCCGGTCCGCAGCGGCTTCGGCATGGACGGTGACCTGGGCGGGATCGCCGGATGGGGGAACCGGCTGGTCCGGCCGTTCGAGATCACGGCCAAGGCGGGGGCGGCCACGTCGGTGTACCTCGCCGCGTCCCCCGAGGTCCAGGGGAGGTCCGGCGGCTACTACGCCCGCTCACGCCCGGCCAGGATGTCCGTGCAGGCCCGATCGGAGGCCGCCGCCGCCCGGCTGTGGGCCGCGTCCGAGGCGCTCGTCACCGGCGCCGGGTTCGGGCTCCCCTGACCGGGGCTCCCCCGACCGGACAGTGCCGCACCGGGCGGCTCAACCGGGGGGGTCGGCTCCGGGCTGCCCGGCGCCGACCGCGCCGGAGACCGCCTCGACCAGCCCTCCCACCGCCAGGTCGTGGGCCACGGTGATGGCGTTGACCATGGCACGCGCCGAGGAGGAGCCGTGGCTGATCACGCAGACCCCGTCCACGCCCAGCAGCATCGCCCCGCCCGTCCCCTCCGGCTCGAGCTCCTGGGCGAGCGGCAGCATCGCAGGGATCAGGGCCTCCGCCGCCTGCTCGAGGCCGGGACGGGCGAGGATCGCGGTCAGGGAGCCGATGAGGAACCGCATCGATCCCTCCATCGTCTTCAGGGCCACGTTGCCGGTGAAGCCGTCCGTGACGATGACGTCGGCGGCACCGTGGAAGAAGTCCCGTCCCTCGACGTTCCCGATGAACCGGAGACCGTCGCCCCCCTCGCCCGCCGCCAGCCGGGCGTGCGACTCCTTCTCCAGCGGGGTGCCCTTCGACTTCTCCTCGCCGATCGAGAGCAGGGCCACCGACGGCAACTCGACCCCGTAGCGCTGTCGCGAGAACGCCGCCCCCATGCGGGCGAACTGCACCAGCATGTCCGGGGTGCACTCGGCGTTGGCACCCGAGTCGAGCAGGACGGTCGGCGGGTGGTCCGTCCCCGGGTTCGGGATCGGCGTGGCGATCGCCGGTCGGATCACGCCGGGCAGCCGGCCCATCCGGAGCAGCGCGGACGCCATGGCGGCCCCGGTGTTGCCGGCGGACACCATGGCCATGGCCGCCCCGTCCCGCACCGCCTCGGCTGCCCGCACCAACGACGAGTCCTTCTTCCGCCGGACCCCCTGGGCCGGATCCTCGTCCATGCCGATGACCTCGTCGGCAGGGAGCACCGGCACTCCCCCGGTGTCGCCCAGGGATCCCGGCCTGCCCACCAGGAGCACTGCGATCCCCGCCTGTTCGGACGCCTGTCGCGCCCCGGCCACGATCTCCCCCGGGGCGCGGTCCCCGCCCATGGCGTCGACTGCCACCGGCAGCGCCGCCAGTGCCGCCCCGGTCGGCCGGGCGCCCCGCGCCACTAGTCGACTTCGATCGCCTGGCGGCCCTTGTACCACCCGCAGTTGGGGCAGACCACGTGCGGCAGCTTCGCCGCGGTGCACTGCGGGCACACCGAGCGCGCCGGCGTCCTCAGTACCCAGTTGGATGCCCTGCGGCTCCGGCTCTTCGACTTCGAGGTCTTCTTCTTGGGGACGGCCATAGGCGGGCGATTCTAGGGCAAACCACCGCCCTCCCCGTCACGGAGCGCGTCGAGCGCCGCCCAGCGGGGGTCGACGGGCTCCGCACAGGCGCACGGCCCGCTGTTCAGATCGGCACCGCACTGCGGGCAGAGCCCGCGGCACCCCGGTCGGCACACCGGTGCCAGCGGGAGCTCGAGCAGGACGGCGTCCCTGGCCAGCGGCTCCAGGTCCAACAGGTCCCCCTCGAGGGGATAGGCGTCCTCGTCCGGGCCGTCCGGACGGTCGGGAGCGCCGGTGCGGTCGGGGACGGCCCCCGGCCCCCGCACCAGGTACCGTTCGTGGACCGGCACCTCCACCACGCCGAGGACGGGCTCGCCGCACCGCCGGCACTCCCCCTCCCAGGGGGCGGAGACGCTACCGACCGCCATGACCCCGCCCGGGTAGGACGAGAGGGTGACGTCGACGGCGACATCGGCTCCCGCGGGGACGGCGACACCCAGCAGGGCGAGGTCGTCGATCCTGCCGCTGGCCCGCACCCGGCGGGTGGTGCCCGACACCTTGCGGAGCGCGGCGGCAGGGATCACGAACGGACCCGACTGCGGCACGGCACTTCCTCCCTTCCGTCGGGGCGGACTTGCACCGCCTTCCGATCCCGTCCGACCCCGGGCACCGCTGCCCACCTGGCCGTGACTCATCCGGCAGCCCCGGCGACGTCAGTCGAGGTCCTGGTCGAAGAACCCCTCCGGCTCGCCCGGGACACCCGGTTCGCCCGGGTCCACCGGCGCGGTCGGGGTGGCCAGCGAGGTCTCGCCGCCCTCGCCGATCTCGACCGGCGGCAACGGGGTCACCTGCAACTTCTCCCGGCCCGCCTGGACGGTCTTCATCGTGCGGTCGAGGACGATCTCGAAGCTGGCCAGCTTCTGGTCGGCGTAGTCCTCCGCCTCGTGGCGCAGCCGGCGGGCTTCCTCGTTGGCATCGTCGAGGATGCGCTGCGCGACGTGGTTGGCCTGGCGGACGATCTCCGTGCGCTGCACCATCCGCTCGGCCTGCACGCGCACCTCGTCCAGCAGGGCTTCCGCCTCTCGGCTCTTCTCGGCGAGGAACTCGTCCCGCTCGCGCAACAGCCAACGGGCACGTCGCAGCTCGTCGGGGAGACGTTCGAGGGCCTCGTGGAGAAGATCGGCGACCTCCTCCCGGGAGATCAGGACCGACGCCGACAGCGGCATGGTCTTGGCCGTCAGCACCAGGTCCAGCGCCTCTTTGATGAGGGCCTCGGCGTCGCTCTCCTCCGGGCGGGACCGGGACGACCCGAGGTCCTCGAACAGGTCACTCATCGGAGAACTTCTCCCCCAGGCGGTCGGCGACCGCCTTCGGTACGAACGCGGTGACGTCCCCGCCGAAGCGGGCAACCTCGCGCAGGAGCCGGGAGGCGATGAAGGAGTGCGCCGAGCTGGTGGGGATGAACAGCGTCTCCACCCCGGAGAGCTGCTTGTTCATCTGGGCCATCTGCAGCTCGTTCTCGAAGTCGGAGACCGCACGCAGGCCCTTGACGATGGCGCTGGCCCCCACCTCGGCGGCCACGTCGACCACCAGGGTGGCGACCGACACGATCCGGACGTTGACCAGGTGGGCGAGCGATTCCTCCAGCATCTCCCTCCGCTCGTCGAGGTCGAAGAGCGCCTCGCTCTTCTGCGGGTTGCGGAGCGCGGCCACCACCACCTCGTCGAAGAGGCGCGCGGCACGCTCGATCACCTCGAGGTGCCCGTTGTGGACCGGATCGAACGAACCGGGAATCAGTGCAATCCTCACGTGGGACCTTTCTGTGAGCCGTGGTCCCGGGGGTGCCGGGCTTCCGACGTGCCGGCGGTGCCGACCCCGACGACGGTGTCTGGCCTGGTGCCGGTACCGGTGTGCACATCCGACCCGGCGCCGGTACCGGAGCCGGCGTCGACCTCGCGGCCGGACCCGTCCGGGGCGACCACGGTGACGAGCGTACCGCCATACCGTCTCGACCTGAGGGCGGACCACCCCGGCACCGCGGGGAGCGCCGCGTCCGACTCGAGCACACCGAGATCCCCGGGGAGGAGGGCGATCAGGCGATCCCACCCGCGGTAGTCGTAAGGGGGGTCGCAGAACACCAGGTCGAAACGGGCGAGCGTCGCCGCCACCCATGTGTCCACGTCGGCTCGGACCACGGTGGCGTCCCCTTCCCGCTCCGGAGCGGCCAGCCCGACCGCCTCGAGGTTCTGTCGCACCGCACCGAGGGCCACCGGGTCCCGGTCGACGAAGGTGACCGAAGCCGCTCCCCGCGACAGCGCTTCGATCCCCATGGCTCCGGTGCCGGCGAACAGGTCGGCCACCTGCATCCCCTCCACGCCGCCCAGGCTGAACAGGATGTCGAACACCGCCTCGCGGACCCGGTCGGTGGTCGGGCGCACCGTGCCGGCCACCGGCGCCGGCAGCCGCCTCCCCCGGAATTCGCCTCCGATCACGCGCACGCGGCGATCCTACCGGGCGGTCGTTCCCCACCCGGATGTCCCCACCCGGATGTCCCCGCCGGGATGCGGCGCCACCCGGCTGCCGCCACCCTGACGGCGCAGCCCTGACGGCGTCCGGCCGGGGGATCCACCGGGTCCCCGACCGGGGACCGGCCATCAGCTCTTGAACAGAAAGGCCGCCTCGTCGTCGTCGACGAACAGGCGCAGCTCGTCGACCAGCAGGGGGTGCCTGGCCAGGGACGGATCCTCACCGACCAGCTCCTCGGCGAGCACCCGGGCGTCGTCGACCAGGTCCCGGTCCGACAGCAGGCGTGCCAGGAGCAGATCGCTCCGGCCCTTCTGCTGCGCCCCGAGGATGGTCCCCTCGCCCCGCAGGGCCAGGTCGACGTCGGCCAGCTCGAACCCGTCGCCGGTGCGCTCGAGCGCTTCGAGGCGCGCCGTGGCCTCGGGGCTGTCGGACCTCGACAGCAGGAAACACCAGGAAGGATCGCCGCCCCGCCCCACCCGGCCCCGCAGCTGGTGCAGCTGGGCGATGCCGAAGCGGTCGGCGTCCTCGACCACCATCACCGTCGCCTCCGCCACGTCCACGCCCACCTCGACGACGGTGGTCGCCACCAGGACGTCGACCGTTCCCTCCCGGAACGACGCCATCACCGACTCCTTCTCGACGGAGGACATCTGACCGTGCAGCAGCCCGAGCCGGAGCCCGGACAGCTCCTCGGCTGCCAGACGCTCCGACTCCCGCACCGCCGATGCGGCCTCCACCCGCTCGGACCCGTCGACCAGCGGGCAGACCACGTAGGCCCGCCTCCCCGCCGACACCTCCTCGCGCACCCTGGCCCAGGCCGCGGCCGCCTCCAGGTCGGTCCGGGCCCAGGTGGTCTGCACCGGGGTCCGCCCCGGAGGCAGCTCGTCGACCACGGTCATATCGAGGTCGCCGAACACCACCATCGCCGCGGTCCGCGGGATCGGGGTGGCGGTCATCACCAGCAGATCGGGGTCGTGGCCGGTCCCGTCCGGGCCACGCCCCTTCTCCCGGAGCGCGGCCCGCTGCTCGACCCCGAACCGGTGCTGCTCGTCGATCACCACCACGCCGAGGGAGGCGAAGGCCACGTCCTCCCCGAGCAGGGCGTGGGTTCCGATCACCAGGTCCACGGTTCCCTCCGCGAGCCCCCGGTGCAGCTCGGCGCGCTCGCGGGCGCCGGTCCGGGAGGTCAACAGGCGCACCGTCACCGGTCGGGTGCCGGTCAACGTCGCCGGGTCCGGGACCGACAGCCCCTCGATGAGTCGGCCGACCCCCGCGGCGTGCTGTTCGGCGAGCACTTCGGTCGGCGCCATCAGGGCGCCCTGGTGCCCTCCGCCCACCCCGGCCAGCAGCGTCGCCACCGCCACCACCGTCTTGCCGGAGCCGACGTCCCCCTGGAGGAGCCGGTGCATGGGCAGCGGGCCCGCCAGGTCGGCGAGGATGACGTCGATGGCGCGCCGCTGTGCCCCGGTGGCCTCGAAGGGAAGGGCCGCGAGGAACCGGTGCGGCAAGCTCGACCCGTCCGGACGGACCACCGCGTGCCGGATGCCCCGGGCGTCCTCCTCCAGCCGCCGACGACGCAGAACCAGGGCGAGCTGGAGCCGAAAGAGCTCGTCGAAGGCCAGTCGGCGCCGGGACGGCTCCCGCTGCTCCATCCTCGTCGGACGGTGGATCCCGTTCCACGCCGCGGTCCGCCCGACCAGCCCGAACCGCCGGCGCCATACTTCGGGGACCGGATCGGCGAGCTCACCCGCCCGGTCCAGCGCCTCCCCGACGAACCGGGCCAGCCGGGCGGAAGTGAGCTCCGCCTTCTCGCTCAGCGGGTAGACCGGGAACACACGACCCGTGCCGACGTCCTCGCTCGCTCCGGTCCCGGCCCCGCCCGACGCCTCCTCCCCCGGGAGCCCCGGACGGAGCACCTCCGCGGTCGGGTTCACCATCTGGACCTCGCCGCGGTAGGCGCCGACCTTGCCGTAGAAGAGGGCGAGCGTCCCCACCGGGAGCTGGCCCGCACGCCAGACCTGGTTGAAGAACACCAGCTGGAGGCGGCCCGTCGGGTCGACCACCTCCACGTCGACCCGGGCCGGGCCCCGCCCCCGACCCCGACCACCACCGGGTCGCCCCGAGTTCCGCCGGACCCGGCGGACCTCCGCCAGGACCGAGACCGACTCCCCGGGGACGACGTCGCCGAGCGCCACCATGCGGGTGCCGTCGATGTACCGGCGCGGGTAGTGGGTGAGCAGGTCGAGGACCGACCGGATGCCGAGCGCCTCCAGATCGCGGCGGGCGCCCTCGCCGACCCCCCGGAGCACCGTGACGTCCAGCCCGTCGAGCTGGGCCAGGCGCCGGCCCGGGACCGAGGCCGGCCTCCCGGTGTCCTCCGCGTCGGGTGCCGCCGGCGGCCCGGCCCCGCCGGCGGTCATTCGATGGAGAACAGGTACGGGTACAGCGGTTGGCCCCCGTGGTGCACCTCGGCCACTACCCCCGGACGGTGCTCCCGGAGCCACTCGGTGATCCGCCGGGTGTCCGCCGCCCCGGACCCCTCGCCCTCGATGATGGTCACCAGGTCGTGCTCCTCGTCGACCAGGCGGTCGAGCAGGGCGCAGGCCGCTCCCGCGAGCGAGCCGGACACCACCTCGATCCCCTGGCGCGACAGGCCGAGCCAGTCCCCGGCCGCGATGGGACCGGCATCGCACGACGAGTCGCGGACGGCACGGGTGACCTCGCCCGGCACCACCCGGCACGCGGACCGCTCCATCGCTGCCGCGTTCGCATCGACGTGGGCCTCCGGGTCGTAGGCGAGCAGGGCGGCGAAGCCCTCGGCGATCGTGTTGGAGGAGACGACCCGCACCGACTTCCGGGTGAGACCATCGATCCCCTCGGCCACCGGCCGGATGTTCTTGTTGTTGGGGAGGATGATCACCTCGTCGGAGCGGACCGACTCCACCGCATCGAGCAGCTCGGCGGTCGACGGGTTCATCGACTGGCCCCCGGAGATCACCCGTTGGACCCCGAGGGAACGGAAGATCCGGCCCACCCCGTCGCCGGTGGCCACCGCCACCACCCCGGTCACCGGAGGAGGCCCGGGCGGGGTCTCCTCCGGGCCGCTTCCCGGAGATCCGGCGCCCACCCGCACCCACCGTTCCTCCTCGACCTGTTCGAGCAGGTCGGTGACCCGGATGTTGCGGGGACGACCGGCGTCGAGCGACGCCTCCACCGAGGCGCCGATGTCGTCGGTGTGGATGTGGCAGTTCCACAGCCCGTCGCCCCCGACCACCACGATCGAGTCGCCCAGGCCCGCCCACACCTCCTTGAACGACGGGATGGTCTCGTCGGGGGCCTCGAGCAGGTACATCACCTCGTAGCGGAGCGCAGCCAGCGCGCCCTCGGCCTCCTCGTGGGAGACGGCGACCGCGGTGTCCATGGCCGAGGCGATCGGAAGACCGTCCGCCCCCGGCACCACCGGTGGCGGCCCGGGCTCGGGGGGCTCGGGGAGGGGCCGGCCGTCGAGGACGGTCAACAGGGCATCGAACAGCAAGAGGAACCCGGACCCGCCCGCGTCGACCACCCCGGCCCTGGCCAGGGCGGGCAGCAGGTCGGGGGTCCGGGCCAGCGTCGCCGCCGCTCCCTCCCGGGCCGCCACCACCACGTCGATCAGCGCGCTGCCCGCCTCGGCCGCGCCGCGCGCCGCCTCGGCCGCGCCGCGGGCCACGGTCAAGATGGTCCCCTCGACCGGGCGCATGACCGCCTGCCGGGCGAGCTCGTCGGCGACGGTGAGCGCCAGGGCCAGCTCCTTGCCACCGGGGGCCTCCGGGGCGGCCGACAGGCCGTCGGTCAGGCCGCGCAGCAGTTGGGAGAGGATCACGCCGGAGTTGCCCCGCGCCCCCATCAGCGAGCCGTGGGCGATCGCCTTGCAGGTCGCGTGCATGTCCGGGGGCCCCGGATCCCCGCCGGGAGGGGCGGCGTCGAGCGCGGTCAGCTCGGCCACGACCGTCTCCAGGGTCAGCGCCATGTTGGTCCCCGTGTCGCCATCGGGGACCGGATAGACGTTCAGGCGGTTGATGACCTCCTGATGGGAGCGGAGCACGTCACGGAACGTGGTCACGACCTGGCGCAACGTCGACGGCTCCAGTGTGTCGAGGACCCCCATGGGCAGCGATGCTAACCTTTGCGGCGTCCAGCGAAGGAATGTGGAAGGAAGTCGACGCGTCATGGCAGCGGTGTGCGAGGTCTGCGGCAAGAAGCCGTCGTTCGGAATGAACATCAGCCACTCCCACCGGCGGACCAAGCGTCGCTGGGACCCCAACATCCAGAAGGTGCGCGCCCTGGTCGACGGCTCGCCGCGCCGGCTCCACGTGTGCACGTCGTGCATCCGTTCCGGCAAGGTGACCAAGCGTCCCGTCCGCAACATCCCCGCCTGAACCGCCCGGCTGCCCCGAGCCGCTGACGGACGGGGCGGCGTCATGCGCTTCCAGGCGGAGCACCACTTCCACGGCTCGGCGCGGGACGTCGGATCGCTGCTCGTCGACCCCACCTTCGTCGCGGGGCTCGTACTGGAGGACCTCAGCCTCCCCGAGGTACTGGAGCGCAGGGCCGACGGGGACGAGGCGGGGTTGCGGCTCCGCTACGAGTTCGTCGGGACCATCGACCCGA
>JAJYYG010000013.1 GCA_021801235.1 Actinomycetes bacterium | reverse complement strand
GACGGGTGCCACCTGGCGCTGCCGTCCAAGGAGGTCGAGCGGATCCGCCGGTTGCCGCCCGACGAGTTCGCCACCTGTGAACAGTGCGGACGCATCCTGGTCCGCTGACAGGTGCTGATCCTCGTCCGCCATGGGGAGTCCACCGGGAACGCCTCGGGTCTCCTGCTCGGCCGCCTCGATGCTCCGCTGACCCCCCGGGGGACCGACCAGGCCCGGTCGCTGCGACGGTCGGTGGCGGGGGCCGGGCGGCTCATCGCGAGCCCGCTCAGCAGGGCCAGGGACACCGCTGCCGCTCTCGATCTCGACGTGCCCGTCGAGATCGATCCGCGGTGGATCGAGATGGACTACGGCGAGCTCGACGGCATGGCGCTCCGGGACGTGCCTGCGGAGGCGTGGTCCCGTTGGCGATCGGATCCCATGTTCCACCCGCCGGGCGGCGAGGCCCTGTCCGACGTGGGACGGCGTGTCCGCTCTGCTTGCGAGGAGCTCTTCTCTACGGAGGGCAGCGGTGCTCGCGGGGGAGACGTGGTGGTGGTGAGCCACGTTTCGCCGATCAAGGCGGCCACCTGTTGGGCACTCGGGGCGGGCGACGAGGCGGCGTGGCGCCTCTCGCTCTCGACGGCGTCGGTGACCCGGATCGGCTGGGGTCCGGGCTTCCCGGTGCTCTACGGGTACAACGACACGCCGTGGACCCGGCCGGACTGAACACCAGGTCGACTCGGGCGGTCGGCGGCGGGGGAGTTCAGGACAGCAGGCGGGTCAGTGTGAACGCCATCACCTGCTCGGTGGCGGCCAACGTGCGGCTTCCGTCCCGCAGCGTGCTCCACGCCTCCCATCCCGCGGCCAGTTCCAAGGCGTCGAGCAGCTGCTCGCCACCGTCACCGGCTTGGAGGATCTCCGGCTCGAATGTCGACGCGAGTCGCCTGCGGAGCCACGCGCGACTGGCGGCGAGCCCCTCCTTGATGGTCGGGGCCTCGGAGACCCGCGCGAACGCGGCCCGGCGGACCGGCGTGATCGCCGCGAACAGGCGCCGACGCTGCCGGCACGTCCGGTCGATGCGCTCCGCCAGAGGGAGCGAAGTCGCGATCGGGCTCATCCGGCTCCAGTGGCGGCTGAGCTGGATGTCTGCGGCTTCCACGAACATGGCGTCGACGTGTGGGAAGTGGTGGAAGACCAGGCGCAGGGACACCCCGGCCCGTTCGGCGATCATCCTCGTGGTCGGGCTGGGTTCCCCCTCGTCGATCAGGTCGATCATCGCTGCGGCGATGGCCCTGCGGGTCCGCTCCCCTTTGAGCAGCCTGCCGTCGTAGTGGGCCAGCCTGCTGTGGTCCACGGGCCAGTTCTCGACGGACCCGAACGGGTTGTCGAATGCGCGCGTTCCGTTCCGGCGTCCCGGTGGTGTCGGCTGCGCTCCTGGCGACTCCGGAGCTTCCGGTTCGACTGGCGCCAGCCCCGCCTGCCCGGCCGCCCCCGGCTCGACCGGCTCGACTTCAGTCTCCATGCACCCCAGCCTAACGACTGCCGGCGTCGGGGTGACCCGGAGCAGCGCCGCGGGCCAGGCTGACCAGCGCCGACAGGACGTCTGCGTGCCAGCGGAGCGCTTCGGTCAGATCGGCCTCGGTGTCGACCGACCGGGCGAGCCGGAGGGCCGACACTTCGAGGGCCTTGTCGAACGCAGCCCCGCCGTCCGGTTGCCCCCACGTTTCGAGGAGCGTGCGTGCGACCGCGACTGCCTCCGGGTCGTCCGGCCCTGGCTCCGGCTCCGGAGGCAGTTCGACGGTGTCTGGACCTTCTTCAGGCGTCATGGGCCCTCCCCGGTGCCGCAGTGAGGTGCACAGCCTGCCACAGTGGCCTCCGCACCCGATCCCCGGTCGGTCCGGCTCCCGGCTGCCGAAGGCGGCGCGCCGACCGTGGCGGGATCAACCGACGAGGTCGAGGATGGCCGCCCAGCCACCCTCTCCGGCAGGAGGAACCGTCCGGTCCGCCAGCGCCAACGCCTCCCGACAGCTGTCGGCAGGGGCGCAGGCGACGGCCGCCTCCCGGAGGAGCTCCCGGTCGTTCTCCCCGTTGCCGACGGCGAGCACCCGGGAGGGATCGAGGCTGCGGCTCGCGCAGAACGCGAGCGTTCCGCTCCACTTGTTCGTCCCTCGGGGCCGGATCGACAGGCTGTGGCCTCCGTAGAACGTGTCGGCGATCACGGAGCCGTCGCCCAGACCGCTCGTGGACGCCAGGATGGACGCCAGCTCGGACCGGTCCCGGCCGACCACCGTGAACGAGAGGACGGCCACGGTGGGCAGGACGTCGTCCAGTGCGGCATGGAGCGTCCGCCCCGCGTTGAACGCCAGATGGTCCGGATGGGTGGAGGAGTGGGGGCCGACCACGAAGTCGTGGCTGGGATGGTCGATGTTGAGGCACGGCTCGACGCCGGCGTCGAGGAACGCGGCGAGGACCGACCGGGCGGCCGGCGGGTCGAAGGCGGCCCGGTGGAACGTGGCTCCGTCGACCGCGTCCTTGCCGAGGGCGCCGTCGAACAGCACCGCCGGCAGGGCGATCTTGTTGGCGCGCATGGCGGCGAACGCGCCGGCGGGCCTCCGGGCGGTGGCGGCGAGCACCGGGAGGCCTACCGTATCGAGGTGGGCCAGCGCCGCGGCGGTCGAGGGGTGGAGCCGCTCGCTCCGGTCCCATAACGTGCCGTCGAGATCGGTGACCACCAGTTCGACCGGGCGTCCGCTCACGGACGGGACCCTACCGTGTCGGCCGCCACTCCCCGCGCTGATACCATGGAGGCAGGCGGAAGCGAGTTTGGAGGGTGGCGTCGGCGCGGACCCCGAGGGGTTGCGACGACGGCCTGGCCTCCGAACGCCTGGTCGCCGTCGCCCTGCACCCGGGATGCCACCGTGCGTCATGCGGAAGCACGTGACCCCGCAGGAGAACCGATGTCGCGGGTCGGCCCGCCGGACGTGAGGTGCGACCCCGGTCACTCGAGGATTCGTCCGAGCCCTGTGCCCGCTCCGGGCCTGGCTGCGGTCTGTCCTCCACCGCCGCGGGAGCGACTCCGGTCGGCCCCCACCGCCTCGCGAACACCCGATCGAAACCAAGGAAGAGCCACAGTAGATGCACACCGACCACAATCACGGCAACCACCATGCAGTGTTCCTGACCGCCATCGAACGAAGCCGTGCCCGGCGCCGGCAAGCGGAGACCCAGCTCCGGGCCCTGCGCGGCACCGCCCAGCGGGCACCGCTCGCCGAGCTCGACGGCCTGCTCGTCCACGAGTTGCGACTCGAGGCCCGCCTCGAAGAGGCACTCAGCAGGGACGCCGGGCACCGCTCCTCTCCCGAGGAGTTGCAGGCCGACGCCTGCTGACGACTCCGGCTGACTGGTCGATCCGCCCAGGGGGAAGCGGCCCGAGGAACGCAGCTCGCCGTCGACCACCACGGGTAACGCCTCGTCAACCACGCTCGGAGAGCAACTGGCGGACCAGGTCGCTGTCCGCGAATGCCTTCGGCTCCTGGGAGAGATCGTGCCGTTCGACCGACGCGCCCTGTTCCGCCAGCCAGGACAGATCGGACGCGAAGGTGGCCAACACCGGGTCGGCGCCCGGACCGCACACGCCGGTCCATGGTCGAGCGGCACATGGGCGGATCGACGACCTCAACCGTGGACATCGGGGCCTCCTCACCCGAGCGGTGCGGTCGACGTGGTCCTGGCGGCTCCGGTGTCACCGGGAGGCCGACCGGAGGCCGACCGGAGGTGCGCCCCGGCCGAACCGACGAACGGAGTGGTGATCGCCGGAGCCCTGACCTCTGCCCGGTCGGTTCCTCGTCTCCCGCTGATCAGCCACCGAGGATTCGCCGCAGCTCGGTGAGCCGTTCGGGAACCACCTGCCACCAGGTCCACCGTCCGCGCTTCTCGCCGACGAGCACGCCGGCCTCGGCCAGGACCCGGGTGTGGTGGCTGATGGTCGGCTGGCTCCGGGCCAGGGGGATCTCGAGGTCACAGGAGCACACCTCACCGTGGGCGGCCACGATGGATACCAGCCGGAGACGGACCGGGTCGGCCAGGGCAGCCAGCACCCGGGCCAGCGCCAGGGCGTCCTCCTCGTCGAGCGGGGCGTCGGTGAGCGGAGCAGAGCCCAACGCACAGACGACCACGTGCTCGTCCTGCGGACTTCCGTGTGCAGTGGGCCTTGCCGTCATCGTCGACTCTCCTATTGACGGACGTCGATATCCAAACTATACTTGGCATCGACCGGTGTCAATCTACCAGCGGAGTATGTCGATGTCACGAGTCCAACTCGCCCTGAACGTATCCGACCTCGACGCTGCCGTGGCCTTCTATTCGAAGCTCTTCGGGGTGGCGCCGGCCAAGCGTCGGCCCGGCTATGCCAACTTCGCCATCGAGGAGCCGCCGCTCAAGCTGGTCCTCCTCGAGGGAGGCGGCGCGCCTGGCACCCTCGACCATCTGGGTGTCGAGGTGGGCTCGACCGGCGAGGTCACCGCCGCCGGTCGCCGGCTGACCTCCGCCGGCCTCTCGACCGCCGCCGAGGACGAGGTCGCGTGCTGCTACGCGGTGCAGGACAAGGTATGGGTGGACGACCCCGACGGTGCGCCGTGGGAGGTCTACACGGTCCTGGGCGAGGCCGATGCTCCAGTCGGGAGCCTTCGCGCCGTCGCGCCTGACGGAGCCGACGCATGCTGCGCGCCGGTAGGTGCCCCGGTGGGCGATCAACCACCCGACCCCGCATGAGCAGCCAGCCGACACTGTCCTCCCCGGGAAGCGGGGACCTGGAGCTGGGAGGGGTTGCCTCGGGACTGTCGGTGCTCGACCGGTTCCTACCGGTGTGGATCGGCGCCGCCATGCTTCTGGGGATCGGGCTGGGCAGGTTGGTGCCCGGGCTCAACCGGACCCTCGACCACGTCCAGGTGGCCGGTACCAGCCTGCCCATCGCCATCGGGCTGCTGGTGATGATGTACCCGGTGCTGGCCAAGGTCCGCTACGGCGAGATCGACCGGGTGGCGGCCGACCGGCGATTGGTGCTCCCGTCCCTGGCCCTCAACTGGATCGTGGGGCCGGCGGTGATGTTCGCCCTGGCCTGGCTGTTCCTCCCCGACCTTCCCGCCTACCGCACCGGACTGATCCTGGTGGGCCTGGCCCGGTGCATCGCCATGGTGCTGATCTGGAACGACCTGGCCTGCGGGGACGACACCGCCGCGGCCGTGCTGGTCGCCATCAACTCGGTCTTCCAGATGGTCGCCTACGCGGCCCTCGGCTACTTCTACCTGGAGGTCCTCCCCCGGTGGCTGGGGCTCTCGACCACCAGCGTGCACGTGTCGGTATGGGCCATCGCCCGCAGCGTCCTCATCTTCCTCGGCATCCCCCTGGCAGCGGGGTGGGCGACCCGGACCATCGGAGAACGGAGGCGGGGGCGCGCATGGTATGAGCAGCGGTTCCTGCCCCGGATCGGGCCGATGGCCCTCTACGGGCTGCTGTTCACCATCGTGCTGCTCTTCGCCTTCCAGGGCAACGCCATCACCCACCAGCCGCTCGACGTGGCCCGCATCGCCCTTCCCCTGCTGTGCTACTTCGCCATCATGTGGACCGGTTCGTTCGCACTCGGGATGTCCCTGCGGCTGGGCTACCCGCGTACGGCGACCCTGGCCTTCACCGCGGCGGGCAACAACTTCGAGCTGGCCATCGCCGTAGCCATCGGCACCTACGGGATCGCCTCGGGACAGGCGCTGGCCGGGGTGGTCGGTCCGCTCATCGAGGTTCCCGCCCTGGTGGCGCTGGTCTACGTCTCGCTCTGGGCCCGCCGTCACTTCTACGCACCGAGGGAGCTCACCTCATGAACAGTGCCGACAGCCACGCCGACGGATCCTCGACCGAGCCGGTCGGATCCGTCCCCGTCGTGCTCTACGCCTGCATCCACAACTGCGGCCGGTCCGTGGCCGCCAAGGTCCTCACCGAGCACTACGCCGCCGGCCGGGTCGAGGTGCGCTCGGCGGGATCCGAACCCGGCACATCGGTGAACCCGGAGGTGGCCGCCGTACTCGCCGAGCGGGGGCTCTCCACCGACGCCGAGGTGCCCACCCGGCTCACCACCGGACTGGTGCAGACCGCCGACGTGGTCGTCACGATGGGGTGCGGGGAGACCTGTCCGATCTTCCCCGGCAAGCGCTACACCGACTGGGGGGTCGAGGATCCCGCGGGCCAGGAGCGCGCCGCCGTCGAGCGGATCGTCGACGACATCGATCGCCGGGTTCGGACCCTGCTGGCCGACCTGGGGATCGACGTGGCAACTGCGTCCTGACGCTGCAGCGCACTGGTCACACCGACCGAAACGCGGTGCTTCCGCTCGTCAGGTGCACCAACACCCCCGCCCTCCCGGCAATGCGCACGGAAGCCCTACTCTCCGAGGGGCGTGCCGTTCGTGACGTGTGCCCAGGGTGGGGAGTGCCCGGCCGGAGCGTCGGTTCTGCGCTTGGCGGCTGTTCGCGCCTGGCCGGAGATGGTCACGGCGGCCGAGCCGGCCATGAGGCCCGACGGGTTCGATGCCGGCCGTGACGTGCAGGATCAATTCCGATGCGTTTGGTAGCCGGCCTCCGCGGCGGCCACGTCGCTCACGAGGTTGCCGAGGGCCAGGTTGATGTCGTCGAGGTGGTAGCCCCAGGCGGGGCCCAGGGCCTCGGTGACGACCGGCCTTCCGGCGGCGGTCAGCGTGTCGACCTGTAGCCAGGTGGCGCCCGCTTCGCTCGTGCAGGTGGCCGCGTACAGGTCCGGATAGGTGACCCACGGCGTGGTGACCGGTGGCGGGGGTGTGCGTTCGCCGGCGCTTGGGAAGTAGGGCGCCAGGTCGGCGGTCCCTCCACCGAGGGCCGCCGGGTTGGTGCAGGCCACCTGCAGCCCAGTGGTGGCTTGCTGGCCCGACTGGAGGCTGACCCCCTGGCCCGGACGACCGAAGTCGGCGTCCGCCGGCGGTCGGGAGGGGAAGCTCGAGTAGGCGATGATGCAACCGGTTTGTGTCGGAGCAGTGCACAGCGGCAGATGGTGGAATGTCGCTCCGACCACCTTGCCGGTGGGGACGGTGACGTTGCCGCCGGCCAGGATCGCCACTACGGTCCTGGCGCGCAGCGTCGGGTCGGGATCGACCTGGCTGGCAAGGAGCCTGATCAACATGGCCGCTCCCTGGGAGTGGCCGATGAAGACGATCGGCCGGCCCCGGTTGTCGTGGGCGAGATAGTCCCGCCACGCGCTGAGCAGGCTGGCGTAGGCGACCTGGTCGGCTCTGGGGTCGGCGCCGAGGCCCTTGACGAGCGATGCTTCAGTCCGCTGTCGGTACATCGGCGCCCAAACCCGGCACACCGAGGAGAACCGGGACGCCTGGAGCTTCGCCGCGGCCTCCTCCGCCGGCTGGACCTCGAGGTTCGCGTTGTCCGACGGTTGAGTGCTCACCGTCGGGTAGACGTAGAAGCAGTCGAACGGCGGCGCGGTGTCCGGCCGCATGGCCTGGGTGGTCCGCACTCCGTTCGCCGGCACGACGGTGGCTGCCAGCGGGGAGACGCACGGGTCGTGGGCCTGGCCGGGGCGACACAACCACACCGTGCTGCCGCCGCTGGTGTCTGCGGCCGGGTGTTCGGAGGCCGTCGATGCAGCCGAGGTCGAGGCGGACCCACTGCCGGCGCCGCACCCGCTGAGCAGGGAGGCCAGCACGACGCACGCGGCGAGGACGGACGAAGAGCGACCCCGGTGCCGAGCACAGACAGATAAGCAACGTGGTTGCATAGTTGTAGGGTACGGAGAGATGGCTTCTGAGTCAACGCCTGTCTATCGGTTCGGTGACCTCCTGGCCCTCGCCCGCCAGAGCTGGCTGAGGGAGATGGCCGATGCCCTGCACTCCATGGGCTACCCGGACTATCGTCGCAGTGACGCGCAGTCGCTCCGACTCCTCCAGCGCGGGCCGGTGACCATCGGTCGGCTCGGCGAAGCGCTCGGGGTAACCCGTCAGGCTGCCCGCAAGGTGGCCACCGGACTCGAGCGTCGGGGGTTTGCCGTCTCGGCCCGTGACATCCGTGACGCCCGCCAGGTCAACCTCACCCTGACCCCGGAGGGCGACCGATACGCCGAGGCGATCGTCACGGTGATCGAGCGCATGAACCGATCCTTGTCGGAAAGGGTTCGTCCGGCGGATCTGGCTGCGGCCGACACGGTGCTCCGCTCTGTGCTCACCGGAGGCCGCGCCCGTACCCTCGCCGAACAGCTCGGGCGTCCCGGGGGCGACCGGGGCCCGCGCGCGGCACCGTAGGGGGAACCGGTCGCCGGACACCGGCACCCCGTGCCGGGCCGTTGCGGCTGCTCAAGGTCTCCAGTCGATCCGCCGCCCCATGAAGCCGGCGAAACGTTCGAGGGTCGTGGCGTCGCTCCCCACCACTTGCTCGACGCCGAAGGGTGAACCGACGCCTGCCATGTCCCGGTACTCGGGGCGGAGCATGGATTGGGCAGCGGCGAGCGCGGCCATGGCCAGTCCCTCCTCGCAGTCGGTTGGCTGTCCGGTCGCCGTGGCCAGGTCCCAGGCGTGGGCGACGAGCTCGCTCAGGTACATGTCGACCAACGTCGAGCCGGTGTAGGTCTCTCCCCACGGCATGATGGTGGTCGCGGTCAGCCGGTCGTCGCTCCACGCCTCGGCGGCGGCGACGCCCCCTTGGCGGAGCCGCGCGGGTGCGTCGGCCAGGTCGACATGCGGAAACTCCTCGCCGGTCGGCGTCTCACCCCGTCCGAGGGCGACAGCCCGCCAGCCGGCGCCGACGAGGTGGTCGACCAGGGTGGCGACGTTGAAGTCGGGGCACGGGGTCGTTCCGTCGAGCTGGTCGGTGCGGACACCGGCAGCCACCCTCGCCGCGTGGCCGTAGGCGGCGACGAGAGCTTCCCGACGGTCTGAAGAGGTGGACGGACGGTCTGCGGTATCGGTCATGACCTCATCATGGAACGAGAAAGTGGTCATCTCCTGTCCTAGTTGTTGGTTAGGGTCGGGAAGTGCGCGCTGACCGGCTCGTCGCCATTGTGCTGTTGCTGCAGATCCACGGTCAACGCACGGTCGGCCAGCTGGCCGAGGCGCTCGAGGCCTCCGAGCGGACCATCCGCCGGGATCTCGATGCTCTCAGTGGCGCAGGCGTGCCGCTCTACGCCCAGAGAGGTCGCGGGGGTGGGTGGGCGCTGATCGGCGGCCATCGCATCGACCTGTCGGGGCTCACCGCCGGCGAGGCCCGCTCCCTGGTCCTTGCCGCCGCCGGGGTTCCCGACCAGGAAGGCGTGGAAGCCGCCTTGCGCAAGGTGCTGGCTGCCCTGCCCCCGGCGGTGCGCGACCGGGTGGCGGCAGCCCGTGCCCGGGTCCATGTCGACCCCACCGGTTGGGGCCGACCGAGCGTTGGGACGCCCGGCGAGGTCGACGACGCGGACGCCGAGCGCAACCTCGGGCGAATCCGCCAGGCCCTCGAGCTCGGTGTGCAGGTCGACCTCTGCTACACGCGGCCGGGAACGGCGCCGTCGTGGCGGCGGGTGCACCCGTGCGGCCTGGTCGTGAAGAACGGCACCTGGTACCTCGTGGGCATCGCGTCGTCGGGGTTGCGGACGTACAAGGTGTCGAGGGTGGAGGCGGTCGAACTGGCCGCCGAGCCGGCCACGACACCCGACGGGTTCGACTTGCAAGCAATGTGGGAGGCATCCCAGCGCGAGTTCGAGGCGCTGCGGCCCCCGGCAGAGGTGACCGTGGAGCTCCTGGTCGAACCGGGGGAGTGGCCGCGCCTGTCCGTCGTTCTCGGCACCTGGTGGGACCTCGTCGACCTCGGCACCGAGGTCGACGGCCGGCGGCGGGGGTTGGTCACGATGGTCGACGCGACATGCGCCGCCGCCGAGCTCGCGGGGTTCGGGGACCGCATCGAAGTCCGATCCCCGCCGGAGGTGCGCAAGCAGCTTGCGGCCCTCGGCCGGCGGCTGGTGACCCGTTACGGGGTCCACGTCGCCGGGTGACCCGGGCCGTCGTCCGGGAGCGGAGCTCGGTCGGACTCGCCGGGTCGCGCATGATGAACGCCTCGCCGCGCCGCCTCGCCCGGCTCCGCTCCGCCGGTCGCCGGACCTACGGATCGACCGTGATCGGTGCGGGAACGTGGGAACGCGCCTCGAGCACCAACTGGCCCCCGGGTCCGAAGGCGGCGGCGATCTCCCCGGCCAGGAGCCTGCGGAGCGGGTTTCCGACCAGGCTGGCCCGCCACCCGTGGTCGAGCCGGCTCGGCTCGCCCGTCACCAGCTGGGCGACGTCGGCCCGCGTGGCCAAGAGGCCGGCGTCGAACTGCTGCTCGTCGGCGATCTGGCGGACCAGTCCAGCGCACACGGCCACCGCAGCCTGCGGGGCCCTGGCCTCGGGCGCGTCGGGGGGGAGCCTCAGGTCCGCCGGGGCCAGCGCCTGCCCCCGCCGGACAGCCTCGAGGATCTCGGCCGCCGCGCCTTTGCCGAGATGGTGGACTTCGACGCCTCGCAGCTTCTCGAGGTCCTGGCGGTCGTGCGGTGGGCGTTGGGCGATGGTGAGGAGGGCGAGGTCCGAGAGCACCCGCCTGCGGGGCCGGTCGGTGGCGGCCGCCCGGCGCTCCCGCCAGGCGGCGACCTCCTGGGCCACCCCCCGCGACCGCCCGTTCAGCTTGCGCAGGTCCCCCATCCGCCACCAGGCCTGTTCGGGCACCGTCCCACCCCTACGGCCGGCCAGCACCTGCGCACACTCCTCGACCGCCCAGTCCAGCCGGCCGCGAGCTTCGAGACGGGCGGCCATGGCGGCGTGCAGGGCCAGCAGGTGCCGGACGTCCCCCGCGGCGTAGGCGAGCTGGCCGGGAGGGATGGGCCGATGCAGCCAGTCGGACAGCTGGTCCGTCTTGGGAAGGCGGACCCCGAGCACCTGCTCGACCAGACGGGCCAGCGAGGGGCTCGACATCCCGAGGAACCCGGCGGCGATCTGGGTGTCGAACACGGTGGCCGGAGTGGCGCCGCAGGCGGCGGCGAGGACGTCGAGATCCTGTCCGGCGGCGTGGGCGACCGCGGTGCCCGGCCCGGAGAACAGGCGGCCCAGCGGCTCGACGTCGACGGCCAGGGGGTCGATCAGCACCACCCTGTCCGCCCACGCCAGCTGGATCAGGGCCAGCTTCGGGTGGTAGGTGCGCTCGGTGTGGAACTCGGTGTCGAGGGCATACCGGTCCTCGTCCGCCACCTCGTCGCACACCGCCGCCAGCGCCCCGGGGTCGTCGATCAGGTCGCCCGTGTGGAGGGGGGTGGTCACCGCCAGGAACGTAGTCCACCCGGACGGTCGCACCCGGTCGCACCCGGTCCGGCGGCCGGGAGGATCCGTTCCGGGTCGATCCGGCTCCGCCGGGACCTCAGCGGTCCGGACGGGCTCCGAACTGCTCGCGCAGCACCTGGCGGTAGAGCTTGCCGTTGTCCTGACGGGGGAGCGCGTCGACGAAGGCCACCGAACGCGGGCACTTGAAGTGGGCGAGGCGCGCCCGGCAG
Organism: Actinomycetes bacterium; assembly: GCA_021801235.1. GTDB lineage: Bacteria > Actinomycetota > Acidimicrobiia > Acidimicrobiales > RAAP-2 > DASZIT01. Next base: position 16,960 of record JAJYYG010000013.1, on the reverse strand, counting down.
TGCTCGAGCAGCTCGTCGGCCAGCTCGTCGCTCGGCTGGTAGCCGGCCTGCAGCTCCACCACCGCCTTGACCGCCTCGCCCCACTCGGGGTCGGGGACGCCGATGGTCCCCGCGTCACCCACGGCAGGGTGCTCGAGGAGCACGGCGTCGACCTCGGCGGGGTAGATGTTGACGCCGCCGGAGATGATGAGGTTGGCCGACCGGTCGGTGAGGTAGAGGTAGCCGTCGTCGTCGAAGTGCCCGACGTCGCCGAGCGTGAAGTACTCGCCCGCGTACGTCCCCGCCGTCTTGGCCGGGTCCTTGTAGTACTCGAACGCCGCCCCCGGCGGGGCTTTCAGGTACACGAGCCCCGTCTCCCCCGGCGGGAGCGGACGGGCCTCTTCGTCGGCCACGATGACCATCCCCTCGACCATCGGCCGTCCCACCGTGCCGGGATGCGCCAGCCACGTGTCGGGGTCCACGAACGTGCCGAGTCCCTCGGTGGCCGCGTAGTACTCCCACACCACCGGACCCAGCCAGTCCATCAGCCGCTGCTTGACCGGAACCGGGCACGGGGCAGCGCCGTGGAGCACCGACCGGAGGGTCGAGAGGTCGTAGCGCCCGCGGACCTCCGGGGGCAACGACAGGAGTCGGTGGAACATGGTCGGCACCATGTGGGTATGGGTCACCGCGTGACGGTCGATCAGTCGGAGCGCCTCCTCGGCATCCCACTGCTCCATCAGGACGACCCCCGCTCCGAAGTTGAGCGGCAGGGCCAGCGAGAAGAGGAGTGGGGCCGCATGGTAGAGCGGGCCGGTGCACAGGTGGCGGTCCCCGTCCTCGGCGTAGCCGAAGAGGTTGAGCGTGGTCGAGGCGGTGGTGGCCCCCGACGGGCGGTGGACCCCCTTCGGGCGCCCGGTCGTCCCCGAGGTGTACAGCATCGACGTGCCGAGGACCGGATCGGCGAGGTCACTCCCGTCTTCGGCGGCGAGCAGCGTGTCGTAGTCGGCCGCCCTGTCCCCGGTGCCTCCGACCACCACGACCAGGGGGGCCGGGTCGACCAGGGCGGCGGCATCGAGGGCCAGGTCCTCGTGGGCGCCGTCCGCCACCAGTACCTTCGCCTCGCAGTCCCCGACGATGTAGGCGATCTCGGCCACCTGGAGGTGCCAGTTGACCGGGGTCAACCGCAGTCCGGCCCGCAGGCAGGCCTGCACGACTTCGGCGAACTCGGGTCGGTTGCCGCACAGCAGGGCCACGGCATCCCCCGCCACCAGTCCCCGGCGGCGGAGCGCCCGGGCGAGGCGGTTGGCCCGTGCGTTGAGCTCTGCGAACGTGCGGTCGCCGGACGGGCTGAGCACCGCCGGGCGCCCGGGATCGTGCGCTGCCCACCAGGCCAGCAGCATGCCCTGCCCGGCGAGGCGGGCGCGTTCCTGCGTCGGGTCCGGGCCGTGGCCCGCGGCCGGGGGCTTCTTCCGGCCCTGGAGACCGTCCCGCGAGAGGCCCCCGACCGGTGGGACCGCGCTCACGATGCCCGTTCCCCGGGCTGCGGCGTGAACAGGGGGAGATGGCGGCCGTCGCTGAGCGCCTCCCACGACACGGTGACCGCCATGCCCACCCGGACGTCGCCGGTCGGGCAGCCCACGATGTTGGCCATCAGGCGGACGCCCTCGTCGAGTGCCACCAGGCCCACGACGAAGGGCGCACCGCCGGCGAAGGGCACCCCTTCGGTGCGGTGCTCGACCGTGAACGCGTACACCGAACCGTCGCCCGACGCCCGACGCCACTCGATGTCCCGACCGAGGCAGACCGGACAGAACGGGCGCGGGTAGAAGAACGGTCGCCGGCAGGCGGTGCACCAGGGGAGGAGCAGCTGCCTGTCGCGGGTCCCCTCCCAGAAGGGCTCCGCCCCCTGTCCCACCGGGGGCTCGAGGCGCCCCGCCCCGGTCACAGGGTCGCCCCGGTGCCGAGGACCAGCGTGGACATGCACGACAGGACGAGGCCCGACCCGTGGGCGACGGCCACGTCGACGTCGGGGACCTGTCGCTCCCCGCACTCGCCACGGAGCTGGCGGACCGCCTCGACGATCAGGAACATGCCGTACATGCCCGGGTGGGTGTACGACAGCCCACCGCCGTTGGTGTTCATGGGCAGCGCCCCACCGGGGCCGGTGCGTCCGTCGGCGACGAACGGCCCACCCTCCCCCTTGGCGCAGAACCCGAGGTCCTCGAGGTGCAACAGCGCGGTGATGGTGAAGCTGTCGTAGCCCATCAGGAGGTCGACGTCGTCGGGACCCAGGCCGGCAGCGGCGAACGCCCGCCTCCCCGACACCACCCCCGGGGTGGTGGTGAGGTCCGGCATCTGGGAGATCATCGCGTGGTCGTGGCAGGAGGCGGCACCGAGCACGTAGACGGGCGGCTTTGCCAGCGCCCGCGCCCGCTCGGCGCTCGTCATGACGAAGGCCCCGGCACCGTCGGTGACGAGGCAGCAGTCGAGGCGGTGGAGCGGCTCGCACTCGAACGGGGAGGCGAGGACGTCGTCGACGGTGATCGGCTCCCGGTAGCGGGCCCGCGGGTTCATCGCCGCCCAGGCCCGGGTGCTGACCGCGATCTGGGCCAGCTGCTCCGGCGAGGTACCGAACTCGGCCATGTGCCGGGTGGCGGCCATGGCGTAGGGGGCCATCGGGAGCCGGAGCCCGTAGGGCAGCTCCCACTCGACCAGCGGATCGTCGACTCCCCGGGCGGGACGTCGGGGTGGCCGGCCGAGTCGGCGGTCCGACCGGGGGGTCGACGCGTAGACGCTCACCACCACCTCGCAGAGGCCGCCGGCGATGGCGGCCGCGGCATGCTCGGCGTGGACCTCGAAGCTCGATCCGCCGGTGTTGGTGGAGTCGGTGAAGGTGGGGTGGATGCCGAGGGACTCGGCCAGGCCCATCGAGGACGTGGTGTGGCAGACGCCGTCGACATCGTCGAGGGTGAGGCCCGCGTCGGCGAGCGCCTCGGCGACCATCGCCGCCTCCAGGTCCCGTCCGGTCCGCTCGAGCTGGCCGGTGGGCGAAGCGGCGTCGGCGACCCCCACGATGGCCGCCCGACCGCGGAGGTCGCCGGTCACACCCCCGCCCCTGCGGTCGGCTCGTGTCCCGGGGTCTGAGCGGCGCGGTCGGCGGAGACTGCGTCGTAGCGCTCGTACTCCTCGGCGGTGTCGGTTGCGAACTCGAACTCGAGCAACCCCGCCTGTCCCCACCGCTCGCGCAGCCAACCGTCGTTGGCGTCGAGCAGCCCGAGCTTGCGCACGTTGGGTACGAGCTTGGCGAAGAACGCGCGCTGGAACCCGGCGAAGACCGATCCTCCCGTCATGGTTGCCGCCTCCATCAGGTAGGGGACGACCGCCCGCACCGGGACGCCGAGCCGCTCCCAGACCTCCGGGGTGGTGGAGCGGGCACGGTTGCGGAGGGTGTTCTCCGCCAGGAACTCCTGGCGCTCCCCGAGCTCGGCGGACGAGAGCCCCTGGTAGAGCTCGCTCAGGCTGAGGATGCCGAACGCGACGTGGCGGGCCTCGTCCGACATCACGTAGCGGAGCAGCTTCTTCAGCAGCGGCTCGGTGACCGTGCGGTGCAGCTCCCCGAAAGCGGCCAGCGCCAAGCTCTCGATGACGATCTGCATCCCCAGGTAGGCGATGTCCCAGCGGGCGTCTTCCATGAGCGCGGTGATCTGCTCGTCCAGGAACGGGCTCATCGGATAGCTGTCTGCGAGCTTGGTGTCGATGTAGCGGGCGAAGACCTCGGTATGGCGGGCCTCGTCCATGGTCTGGGTGGCCGCGTAGTACTTGGCGTCGATCCAGGGGACGGTCTCCACCAGCTTGGCGGCGGTGATCATCGCCCCCTGTTCTCCGTGCATGAACTGGCTGAGACGGGCGGTGAGGAGCTCGACCCCGAGCCGGGTGAACTCGGGCTCGCCCCACGCGGCGAGGGGGGAGCCGGGCAGCGTCGCGGCCACGCGGAACAGCCTCGGAACGGCGTCGTCTCCCATGTCGGCCACGACGCGCTCGGGGTCGACGTCGGTGTCCCAGTCGAGGTCGGTGACGCTGTTCCACTGGGACCCCATGGCCTTGTTGTAGAGGGTCACCAACTGGGTGCGATCGCGCCGGTAGTCCCACGTGAACACCCGGGTCGCATGGTCCTCGACCAGCTTGACCCCGGCTCGGAGGTCCGCCGGAGCGGGAAGGGTACCGAGTCCCGTCCCGGGCTCGCGGGCGCCCGGTCCGGGGACGGATGGTGCCGGCGGGGGTGGTCGTCGGGTCATGGTTCCTCCTGGTGGCCGGGCCACCGTGTCAGGTCGGTGCCCAGACCACCGTCTCGTGCGGGTGGCAGGGCCGGAAGCACGGATGTCGGAAGCACGGATGTCGGAAGCACGGATGTCGGAAGCACGGATGTCGGAAGCACGGATGTCGGAAGCACGGATGTCGGAAGTCGGCCCGACCGCATCATGCCGGTCCGTGTCCCGTGCCCTCGCGACCCGACGCCGGGGACGCCGCAGATCCCCCGGGGGCGGCACCGAAGCTGCGGACGATCCGCTCGACCAGGTCCCGCCAGCCCGTTGCCGTCGGAGGCGAAAGGCCGGAGCCGCGATAGACGAGCAGTCCGAGCCGCAGCACGTGGACCAGGAACAGGACCGCCTCGGGGTCGAGCGCCGGGTCGATGGTGCCGTCGTGCTCGGCCGCGTCCACCAGGGGAGCCACCGTCCTGCGCCATTGACGGCCGGCGGCGACCAGAGCGTCGCTGACCTCGGGCTCACGGCGGGCGGCGACGTACGTCTCGAGGAGGAGTGCCTCCCCGTCGGTCAGCGCGCCCCCCGTGCGGGTCGCCCAGGACACCACCAGCTCCGCCACCTGCGTGTGGTCGGCGGGGGCGGTGCGGGTGAGCGGGACCGACCGGGTCATGAGTGCCTCCCGGAGGAGTGCGTGCTTGGACGCGAACCGGCCGTAGACGGTTCCGGTGGAGACGCCCGCGTCGGCGACGATGTCCTGGAGGCGGGTCCCGTCGTACCCCTTGCGGGCGACGACCCGAGCCGCGGCATCGAGCAGCGCGTCCCGGAGCGGGTCGGCCGCCCGAGCATCCGCCCCCGCCTGCACCGGCTCTCCCTCCGGTCGGCGGGCGACGGTGTCGGCGGTCGCTGTCGTCACCGACGGAGAATAACGATTATTCATCGTGGCGGCAAGTACCCGTCGGGTCGGCGCGGCGCCCCCGGAGAACCCGGAGAACCCGGAGAACCCGGAGAACCCGGAGAACCCGGAGAACCCGGAGAACCCGGAGAACCCGGAGAACCCGGAGAACCCGGAGAACCCGGAGAACCCGGCCGAGCGCCCGGTGCCGGAGTCGGGGTCGTCCCGTCCCGTCCCGGTCGCCGGGTCAAGGTCCCGGTTCCCCGTCTGTCTCTGGTCGAGGCTGACCGGCCGGAGACCGGCTACGGTGAGCGCGACCGGCCACCGGGGCCAGGGACAGGCCGACGGCGACGGCGAAGGAGCGAGCTGCGATGACCCCGAACGTGCCTCCGGCGCCCGTGACGGTAGAGGGATCCGAGGACCGGTCCCCTCCCGTTCTCGATCCGACGTTCGGGGCGTCGTGGCGGAGGAAGCATCTGTCGGTCGAGGAGCGGGTCAACCGGGGGAAGGAGGCACGGCGGAGGGTGCCCCGGTCCGACCAGGCGCGCTTCGTTCCGGATCCGGCCCGTCCCGATCCGGTGGCGCTCCTCGAGTCGCAGGCGGCCACCCGGGTGCCCGAGCTGGTCCCGATCCGCTACGGGCGGATGCTCGTGTCCCCGTTCACCTTCTACCGGGGCGCAGCGCTCCTGATGGCCACCGATCTGGCGACGTCGCCCCGGTCGGGCGTCACCGTCCAGCTCTGCGGCGACGCCCATCTCTCCAATTTCGGGGTCTTCGGGACCCCGGAGCGCCAGATGATCTTCGACATCAACGATTTCGACGAGACGCTCCCCGGTCCCTGGGAGTGGGACGTGAAGCGCCTGGCTGCCAGCTTCGAGGTGATGGGGCGCCACCGCGGGTTCTCCCGCTCCCAACGACGGGAGGGGGTGACGGCCGGTGTCCGGGAGTACCGCAACCGGATGGTCGAAGCCGCCGCGGCCCGTACGCTCGATGTCTGGTACGACCATCTCGAAGTGGGCGCCCTCCTCGACCAGGTGGCTGCCGAGGTGCGCCGGGGCAGGCTTCGCCAGGCCGAGGAGCGCAGGACGCGGCGCAACGTGGCCAAAGCCCGGACACGGGACAGCGTCCGGGTCTTCACCCGCCGTGCCGGCGCGGTGGACGGGCAGCTCCGCATCAAGCCGGACCCTCCGCTGATCGTGCCTCTGGAGGACCTGGTCGAACCCGACTCGGAGTGGGGGCGCTCCGATGTCGTCATCAAGCGGTTGCTCGCCTCCTACCGCCGCACCCTGGGCGTCGAGCACCACCCGCTCGAGGAGTTCCGGTATGTGCACATGGCCCGCAAGGTCGTCGGGGTGGGGAGCGTGGGAACCCGGTGCTACATCATGCTGCTCGTGGGTCGCGATGACGACGATCCGCTGTTCCTCCAGGTGAAGGAGGCACCGCACTCCGTGCTCGAGCCGTTCGCGGGGCCGGGCCAGCACGCCCACCAGGGCCGGCGCGTCGTGGCCGGCCAGCGCCTGATGCAGGGCGCCACCGACGCCTTCCTCGGTTGGCAGCGGATCAAGGGCTTCGACGGCGTCACCCGCGACTACTACGTCCGCCAGCTCCACGACTGGAAGGGGAGTGCCGCCGTGGAGGAGATGCGCCTCTCCGGAGCGGTCCTCTACTCGCGGATCTGCGGGGCCACCCTGGCGCGGGCCCACGCCCGCTGGGGCGATCGCATCGCCATCGCCGCCTACCTCGGCAGGGGCGACGCCTTCGACCGGGCCGTCGCCGGGTTCTCCGCTGCCTACGCCGACCAGAACGAGCGCGACTACGAGCAGCTGGTGCGCGCCGTGCGCAGCGGCCGGATCGTGGCGGAGACCGGCCTGTAGGGAGCGTCGTCCGTGGGCTCCGCCTAGCGTGGGGCCGGTGCTGACTGCCTACGAACCGGGTCCCGACGAGCTCGGCGCTCTGCTCGGCGACCAACCCGCGTACCGGACGCGACAAGTCTGGGACGGGCTCTACCGGCGGGGCCTCCGTCCGGCGGAGATGACGGACCTGCCGGCGCCGTTGCGTCGGCGCCTCGACGACCTGCTCCCTGCCGCGCTCACCGAGGTCGTCCGGCGGACGGCGGACGGCGGCGAGACCGTCAAATGGCTGTGGGACCTGTGGGACGGGCGTCAGGTCGAGACGGTGTTGATGCGTTACCGGGGGCGGGTGACGGCGTGCGTGTCCTCGCAGGCCGGGTGCGCGATGGCCTGCTCCTTCTGTGCGACCGGCCAGGCCGGCTTCCAGAGGAACCTGACCACGGGCGAGATCGTCGAGCAGGTCGTGGCCGCCCGGCGGGCCGCAACACCCGATCGCCTGTCCAACGTCGTCTTCATGGGGATGGGGGAGCCGCTGGCCAACTACGACCGGGTGTGGCCGGCGGTCCAGCGACTGCACGGAGAGCTGGGCCTCTCGGCGCGCCACCTCACCATTTCGACGGTCGGCGTCGTCCCCGGGATCGAGCGTCTCGCCCGGGAGGGCCTACCGGTCACCCTGGCAGTGTCCCTCCACGCAGGGAACGACGAGCTGCGCGATCGGCTGGTCCCGCTCAACCGGCGCTACCCGTTGGGGCGCCTGACCGAGGCGTGTCGCCACTACGTGGAGACGAGCGGTCGACGCCTCTCCTTCGAGTGGGCGCTCATCGACGGGGTGAACGACCGGGACAGCGACGCCGAGGAGCTGGCGGCGATCGCCCGGCCGCTGCGCGCCCATGTCAACCTGATCCCGCTCAACCCCACGCCCGGCTACGCGGTGCGCGGGAGCCCGCCCGAACGGGTGCGGTCGTTCCGGCGCCTCGTGGTGGAGGCCGGGGTGAAGGCGACGGTCCGGGTGACCCGGGGGGTCGACATCGACGCGGCATGCGGTCAGCTGGCAGCCGCCTCCGCCACCGCCTCCGCCGGTCCGGCCGGGTTGGCCGCCGGGCCGGCAACCCGTCGGCGCCTACAGTTGGCGATCAGGAGCGGCGGTCCGGTGGCTGCGGCGGGTCCGGACGCGGTGCTGTCGTGACCGTCCGGCCCGTTCCGACCCCCGGGCCTCGCCGCGGCCGACCGGAACGTTCCGGGAGACCGACTGCGTTGGTGACGGGGGCCTCGGGGGGGATCGGCGAGGAGCTGGCACGTCAGGCCGCTCTGGAGGGCTACGACGTCGTCCTCGTGGCGCGTTCGGCCCGGCGTCTCGGGGAGGTCGCCGCCGGGCTCGGGCACCTCGGGATCCACACCGAGGTGGTGGTGGCCGACCTCGAGGAGGAGGATGGGCTCGAGCGGGTGGAGCGGAGGTTGACCGGCTCGGACGGAGGGCGACCGGTCGACGTGCTGGTCAACAACGCCGGCTACGGCACGGTCGGCCCCTTCGTGTCGCTGCCGGTTGCCGGGGAGACGGGCCAGATTGCCCTCAACGCGGTAGCGATGGTCCGGCTGACCCGGGCCGCCCTGCCGGGGATGGTGGCCCGGGGCGAGGGCGGAGTGCTGAACGTCGGATCGCTGGCGTCGTTCGAACCGGGCCCCGGGATGGCCACCTACGCGGCGACCAAGGCTTTCGTGCTGAGCTTCACCGAGTCTCTCCGTGAGGAGGTGCGGGGGAGCGGGGTACGGGTGACCTGTCTCTGTCCCGGGTTCACCCGGACCGGGTTCCAGGCCCGGGCCGGGGTCCGCACCCAGGGGCTCCGGGGTCCGATGTGGCAGGACGCGGCCGAGGTCGCCGCCGTCGGGTGGTCCGGTTTCCGCTCCGACCGTGCCGTGGTCGTGCCGGGCGCCCTGAACCGCATGGCCGCCTTCGGCGTCCGCCTGGTGCCGAGGAGCGCGGTGCGGCGGCTTTCGGGAGCGGTGGTGCGCAGCCTGCACTGAATGCGGGACCGGGCGAGGGCGGTGCAGGGCACGGCCGGTCCGTCCGGAGCCGGAGACCGTCCCGGGAGCGTGCGTCGGGCGCGCCGCGCTCAGCCCACCCAGCCTCCCGTCATCGTGGTCACCGTGGAGCCGTCGAGATCGCGGAGCTTCGTTCCGACGAACTCCCGGGCCGTTTCCGACGTCTGGATCCGGAACGGTGGGACCGGGTCGGTGAGGAGCCGCACGATGGTCTCGGCGGCTCCACGGGCGCTCTGTGCATCGCCGAAGCTCGCGGTGACCACGGCCAGGTAGCCGCGCATCGCCGGTTCGTACGGTCCGGCCCCGGCCATGATGGCGTCGGGGTCGGCCCCGATGTTGCGGATGAACTCGCTCGAGACCGCTCCGGGCTCCACGATGGATACCCGCACGCCGACGGTCCCCGCCACCGGAGCCAGGCTCTCCATGAAGCCTTCCACGGCGAACTTCGCAGCGCAGTAGGCCTCGTTGAAGGGCTGGCCTACCGCACCTCCGACGCTGGTGACCGTCACCAGGCGCCCCCCGGCGTCCCGGAGGGCGGGCAGGACCGCCTTGGTGACGTCGACGACCCCGAAGAAGTTCACCTCCATGACCGCGCGGACGTCTTCGAGCGTCTCCTGCTCGATGGTGCCGACATGGCCTGCACCCGCGTTGTTGACGACCGCGTCGAGCCTTCCGAAGTCCGCCAGCACGTCGTCGACGCACAGCCGGATCGACGCCGGGTCGATGACATCGAGCCGGCGCACGTCGAGCTCGACCCCCGCACTGTCCGCGGTCCGCTGGAGCGCGGCGGCACGTCCCAGGTCGCGCATCGTGGCCACCGTCTGGAAGCCGGCCTGGGCTGCGGCCACCGCAGTGGCGAGTCCGATACCGGACGAGGTGCCGGTGACGAGGAGGACGGGTCGCTCCACGATGCAGTCCTTTCGTCGGGCCGGTCGTCGGGCCGGTCGGTCGACAAGGGGTCACCGACCCGGGCGGCCCCGGCCCAGACGATAGCGGCGAAGGCCCGCCGCCCGCTCCTCCGGTTGCGCCCCGCGACCGCACCGCCTAGACACGGCGGCATGACCGAGATCGCCCGCCTCCTGACTGCCAACGAGGGCTACGCCGCCGCCCGGGCCAACGTGCACGACTCGCACCCCGGTCGCCATCTTGCCGTTCTCACCTGCATGGACGCCCGCATCGACGTGTTTGCCGCTCTCGGGCTGCACTTGGGGGAGGCCCACGTGATCCGCAATGCCGGAGGGAGGGTCACCGAGGACGTCCTCCGGAGCCTCGCGCTCTCCAGTCACGTCCTGGGAGTCGACACTGTGGTGGTGATGCAGCACACCAAGTGCGGCCTTGCCGGGGTGACCGACCAGGAGCTGCGCGACCTGACCGGTGCTGAGCTGGGATTCTTTCCCATCGACCGGCACGCGGAAGCCCTTCGGGAGGACATCGGGCTGCTCGCCTCGACTCCGTACCTGACGCCGTTGAAGGTGGTGGCCGGGTTCGTCTTCGACGTGGAGAGCGGTGAGATCGACGACGTGGTGCGCTGGGAGCGTGCGGCGGCGAAGTAGCTGCGTAGTGCAATACTAAGACTATGCAAGGATCTGGCGACGCGTCCGACTCCGGCGCGGATCCGCGAGCGGGGCGGACGCCGCCGGCGGGGCGGGCGCGGTGGCGGCCGACGGTGGCCCGGCTCGGCGCTCGGATCAACGTGCTTCCCTACCTGCCGAAGTGGGTGATCCTCGCCACGGTGATCGGTCTCGTGGCCGGTGTCGGCGCCGTCGTCTTCTACGAGGTGCTGACGCTCGCCACGCACTTCTTCCTGGGGTTCCTGGCCGGCTACCAGGTGCCTACGCCCGCCGGTGAGGGGAACGCCGCCGGCTCGGCGCACTACGCCCGGCCCTGGGCGATCCCGCTCGTCGTCGGTCTCGGGGCGCTGCTGTCGGGGGTGCTGGTGTTCAGCCTGGCACCCGAAGCGGAGGGCCACGGTACCGATGCTGCGATCGACGCCGTCCACCACAACCCCCGGGGCATCCGCCTCCGAGCGGTGGTGGTGAAGATCATCGCCTCCGCCCTGACCATCGGTTCAGGAGGCTCCGGGGGGCGTGAGGGCCCGACGGCCCAGATCAGCGCCGGGTTCGGCTCCCTCCTCGCCCGGCTGGCCGACCTGTCGCCGGAGGATGGACGCATCGCGGTCTCCGTCGGCATCGGCTCCGGCATCGGCGCCATCTTCAGCGCACCTCTGGGCGGAGCCGTGTTGGCGGCGGACATCGTCTACCGAGACGACTTCGAGTACGAGGCCCTGCTCCCGGGCACCCTGGCCTCCATCATCGCCTACGGCGTGTTCGGCGCCGTCTACGGCTACCGGTCGCTGTTCGCCATCCCGTCGTACCACTTCCACCAGCCTGTGCAGTTGGTGTGGTTCGCGCTCATCGGCCTGTTGGCCGGCGGCATCGGGTTGCTGTACTCGACGTCCTTCTACGGAGTGGTCGACCTGTCGTCACGCCTGCCGTTCACCAAGAAGCTGCGCCCCGCGGTCGGTGGTGTGCTGGTCGGACTGATCGCGCTCGGCCTCCCCGAGGTCCTGGGTACCGGGTACGGCTGGGTACAAAAGGGGCTGGGGAACGAGCTCGTCCATACCCCGCTGTTGATCATCGTGGCACTGCCGTTCGCCCGCATCGTTGCCACGTCGCTCTCGATCGGAACGGGCGGATCGGGCGGCGTGTTCGGACCGGGGATGGTGATCGGCGCGTTCACCGGGCTGGCGGTGTGGCGTGTCCTGGAGCCGTTCGCTCCGGGGGTGGGCCACGATCCAGCGCCTTTTGTCGTGGTCGGGATGATGGCGGTCTTCGGTTCGATCTCACGGGCGCCGATCGCGGTCATGTTGATGGTGGCGGAGATGACCGGGAGCATTTCGATTGTCGCTCCGGCGATGGTGGCTGTCGCCATCGCCTGGTTCGTCGTCGAGCGGGCCGACGACAGCATCTACCGGTCCCAGCTCCGCACCCGGGCGGACTCCGCGGCGGCAAGGATGCAGTTCGGGCTGCCGACGCTCGGAACCGTGAGCGTCGGCAGCGTGGCCGACGAGCCGACCGTGGTGCTGGGCGACCGCGACCGGGTGGCCGACGCCTTGCGATCCCTCCGCCAGGCGGGGGTGCCCGGAGCGCCGGTGGTGGACCCGACGGGCACCTACGTCGGCACTGCCGACCTGGCGGAGCTCACCGTCGCCGCCGCACAGCGGCCGGAAGCCGCGGTGGCGACCATGCTCGATGCCACTACGCCCACGGTGGCGGCCGCCTCCTCGCTCGACGTCGGGCTCGAAGCGCTGCTGCAGGCCGGTGGTCGGTGGGTGACGGTGACAGGCGTCGACCGGCACGTGGCGGGGATCCTCTCGGCCGGGGGAGTGGTCCGCGGGTCCCGGGACGCGCTCGCAGCCAACGTCGGGCGGATCGCCGATGTCACCGCGCACGTCGTCGCGCTCGAGGAACGTGTCGGGTCGGGCTCGCCCGTGGTGGCGGAGCCGGTCCGTGCCGTGGGATTCCCGCCGGGCACGGTGATCGTGACGGTGCAGCGTGGCGACGAATTGCTGTTCGCCACCGGTGACACGACGTTCGCGGAAGGTGACGTGGTGAGCGCATTGACCGGGGCGCAGCACGAGGACGCATTCCGCCGGCTCCTCCGCGGCACCGCCGAGACCGGCCCTCACGGCCCGGCTCCCGGTCCACCACTCGTCTGAGCCCCCGTGGTCGATCCCCCTGATCATCGCCCCGTCTTTCGACCGGCGCGATGGCCGGGCGGACCAAGCGGTGCACCGTCGGCGCGGCCTTCAGAGCTCCCAGTCGACCCCCCAGTCGTGGTCGGGGACCTCGCCCGCCGCCCCGGCCAGGGTGGAGAAGGCATCGATCATGGCTGCCTGGTCTCCGGCGGGGATCTGGTCGACCACCCGAGCGATCTCCATCCTCCGGCGCCGGGTCACCTCGGCGACCAGTTCCCTACCGGTGGGTGTGAGGCTCACCAGCACCTGCCTGCGGTCCTCCCGCGACGTCCGTCGCCGGACGAGGCCCTTGCGGACGAGCCGGTCGCTCATCCGGGTGGCGGTCGGTGGGGTGACGGCCAGTGCGTCTGCCAGCGACGCCACCCGTTGCGGACCCCGGGACGCAAGCACCACCAGAGCCCGGTACTGCGAGAGGGTGACATCCTCGCCCACTTCGGCGAGCGACCGGGCGGCTACGGCGACCAGTACCCGGCTGGCACCCATGATGGCCTCGACGATGGCGTGGTCCTGACGTTCCCCGGCGCCCGTCGTGTCGATCTCCATGCCTCGAGTATCGTCGGCCGGGCCGCTCTTCGTGGCACGCCCACCCCGCCGTTCCGGACGCCGGCGGGCCGCCGCCACGCGACCGACCGGGCGGTGCGTCAATCGATGACGGAAGCCACGAAGACCGGGATCTCCCGTTCGGTCGCCCGCTGGTAGTCGGCGTACGGGGGGTACGCGGCCACGGCACGTTCCCACCAGACCGACCGCTCGTCTCCGGTGACCAGGCGTACCCGTACCGGGAGCGGGGTCGGGCCGTCCTGTAAGAGGACGGTGTCCGGATCGGCCATGAGGTTGTGGTACCACTCGGGATGGGCGGGTGCTCCGCCCTTCGAGGCCACCAGCGCGTACTCGCCTCCGTGCTCGACCCGCATGACCGGGGTCTTGCGCACCTTGCCGCTTCTGCGGCCGACGGTGGTGAAGATGACGATGGGCAGACCGGTGTCACGCAGGGTGTTGGCCTCGGTTCCCCCGGACCGCTCGTAGGCCTCGACCTGCTCGCGCACCCAGGCGGCCGGGCTCGGTTCGTAGGGACCCTCGAGTGTCATGGGGACAGGATAGTGGTGCGGTTCCGCGCCCGGCCGCGGCCGGGGAACCGTGTGCCGGAGCGCCACCCAGGTGAACGGCTGGACGGTACCGCCGGGGGTGAGGTGCAGCTCCCGCACGCGGCGGACGACCGCGAAGCGAGGACCCAGGGCGGAGGCGATCCCGTCCGCGTCGTAGCGCGCGACCGGCAGGCCCGAACAGGTCGTCGGGCCATCCGGTGCGAAGGTCCCGATCACCACCGCCCCGTCGGCGGCGAGGGAGCGGTCGAGGACCATCCGGTACGCGTCGACCTCGGAGTCGGACGTGAGGAAGTGGAAGACCGCCCGGTCGTGCCAGAGGTCGTACTGCCGTCGAGGCTGCCACGAGAGGAGGTCCTGCGTGATCCACGTCGCGCGCCGGTCGCTACCGATCCGCCGCCGGCTGGCCGCCAGGGCCTCCGCCGAGATATCGAGGACAGTGACGTCGGAGAACCCTCGCACCAGGAGCCGGTCCACCAGGAGTGAAGCCCCGCCACCGACATCGACGACCGCCTGACCTGGCTCCACGCCCAGAGCGTCCATCAGCTGGAGCGACGCCTTGGGCTCTGGCTGGTACCAGCTGACCGTCTCCACGTCGCGTCCCTGGTAGACCTCGGACCAATGACGCGCACGGTGGGCCGGATCGAAGGGGGGGTCGGTCACCGTGTTCGACGCTACCAGGAGGTCTCAACCGGCCTCCGCACGCCCCGGAGAGCATTTCCGAGTGCCGCCGGAGCGCCGTGCGGTGGGACCGATCGTGCTTCGAATCGACCGGTCCGGAAGAGGCTGGAAGTCCGACCGGGGCGAGGCCCCTGGATCTGATTCGCAGCTCCACGCACCTCCCGGTACCGGTCGCCGTGCCGGAGGGGCGATCGCGGGACGTTCGTGGCTCCGGCAGTGACGCTTCGCCCCCCCGTCTGGCGGGGAAGGCGCCGGGCGTCTCTCAAGAGGTGTGCCGGATGTGCCGATGTGCAGTCGAAGGGTCGGGCGTTCCGAGGATCGCCGAGGACCGGGTAGCCCGAACCCGGAGAGGTCACGCAGTGCGGATGGTTCGATCGGGAGTGTGGGGCAGCGCAAGGAAGCGATGATGGGTGGACGGCGCAGGTGGTCGTCCCGCCCGTTGTGGCTGTTGGCAGTAGCAGCGGTCTCGCTCGTCGTGGTCTGCGCCGGGTCTCCGCTGGGCGCCGCAATGGCGTCTGCCGGTCCGCTCCCGGTCACTCCGGGATCCGGGCCTCTGCGGCCGATCGGATCGGGACCGAGCGTTCCCCAGGGCGCCCAGCCGATCGGCCAACTCCCGGGATCTTCGGCTCTGACCGTCGACGTGGTGCTCCAGCCCCGCGACCCCGCCGCACTTGCCACGTTCGCCACCGAGGTCTCGACACCCGGGTCGTCCCTGTTCCGCCACTTTCTCGCTCCGGGCCAGTTCGCTTCTGTCTTCGGCCCGACCGGTTCGACCTTGGGGGCGGTCGAGGCATCGCTCCGAGCGGCAGGCCTCCAACCCGGCCCCGTCTCGGCCAATCATCTGAGCATCCCGGTCCACGCCACGGCGGCACAGCTCTCCCAGGCCTTCTCCACGGGGTTCCGCACCTACGCGTTGCCCGATGGGCGGGAGGTCTACTCGAACACGCGGGTACCTTCGCTGCCGTCTTCCGTTGCGCCGCTCGTCCAGGCGATCGTCGGCCTCGACGACGTCAGCCTCGCCCGTCCGGCAGATGTGCCCCAGAGCGCGACCGCCCCCGGTGTGCCGAACACCGCAGGGGGTGGTCTCGCACCCCAGGTGGTCACCGGTGGCCCCCAACCCTGCAGTGCGGCTGTCAACGCCTCCTCGGGCACCGGTGCCTACACGGCCGACCAGCTCGCGTCAGCGTATCAATTCTCGTCCCGGTATGCCGCAGGGGACGAGGGCGCAGGGCAGTCGATCGCCCTGTTCGAGCTGGCCCCCAATTCGACGTCTGACGTGGCGGCGTACCAGTCGTGCTTCGGGACCAGTGCCTCGGTCTCCTACACCAACGTGGATGGGGGTTCCGGAGCGTTGTCCGCGGACTCTATCGAGCCGACGCTCGATATCGAGGACGCCATCGGGCTGGCGCCAAAGGCATCCGTCGACGTGTACGACGGTCCCAACACGGGCCAGGGCCTGTACGACACGTACAGTGCCATCTTCAACAACGACACGTCCCAAGTCGTCTCCACCTCCTGGGGTGAGTGCGAGTCGAGCCTGGGCTCCTCGCTCGCGGCATCCGAGAACACGCTCTTCCAACAGGCCGCGAGCCAGGGGCAATCGGTCCTGGCGGCTGCCGGTGACGACGGCTCGGAAGCGTGCCACGGACAGACGGGTTCGACGGCCCTCGCCGTGCTGGACCCGGCGAGCCAGCCCTACGTCACCGGGGTCGGAGGCACGACGATGAACGCGCTCGGCCCACCGCCGTCACAGGTGGTCTGGGACACCCCGGGCAACGGCGTCGCTGCCGGCGGCGGTGGCGGGGTCTCGACCTTCTGGTCGATGCCCGCCTACCAGTCCTCCACCCCCGCCACGGTTCACGTGGTCAACAGCAACTCGTCGGCGGTTCCGTGCGGGGCGGCTGCAGGTTCCTACTGTCGCGAAGTCCCCGACGTGAGCGCGGACGCGAACCCGTCGACCGGATACGTCATCTACTACTCGGGCTCCTGGGAGGCCGTCGGAGGGACCAGCGCCGCCGCGCCGCTCTGGGCCGCTCTGGTCGCACTCACCAATGCGGACACCTCGTGTGGCGGCAAACCGGTCGGTTTCGCCAACCCATCCCTGTACGCGATCGCCGGCGGATCCTCCTACTCCCAGGCGTTCCAGGACATCACCAGCGGCAACAACGACGCGACCGGTACCAATAACGGCCTGTATCCCGCAGGGCCGGCGTACGACATGGCCTCGGGCCTCGGGACCCCGGACGCAGCCGGGTTGTCGCCGCTACTCTGCGCAGTCGCCGCGGGGACGACCGTCCCGGGGGCCCCGACCAACGTCACCGCCACCGGGGCCAACGCCTCGGCCGACCTCACCTGGACCGCCCCTTCCGCCAACGGGGGAGCGGCGATCACCG
>JAJYYG010000170.1 GCA_021801235.1 Actinomycetes bacterium | reverse complement strand
GACGGCGACCTCGACCGTGCCCGCCGCGCCAACGAGCGCCTGTTCGAGTCCTACCGCTTCGAGGCGTCGGACCGGTACCCGAACCCGGTGCCGGCCAAGGCGGCGTGCCGGGCGCTGGGACTGCCCGGAGGGGACTGCCGGCTCCCGCACCCGCCGGCACCCGGATCGCTGGTCGACGAGGCGCGCGGCGTCATCCGTCGCCTGGAGGACGCCGCCCCGACGGCTGCCGGACCTCCCTGACACGCGCCGGACCGAAGGAACCCAAACCACCGGGGCGCCTGCGTGCGCCTCTCATCGAAAGGGCCAGTGTGCCGACCAGACGACGTGACCAAGACAGTCGGGGCGGCGCGTCCGCTCCGCAGGGACAGGCGTCCCCACGCGGGGACGGCGCGCCCGGGCCGAAGGCCAAAGCCAAGTCCAAGGCCAAGGCGGGCGCAGGCCAGAGCGGTGGCCCGGGCGGCGGTCAGGGGAAGGGCAAGGCCCGGGGGGGCACCGGGGCGCGTGGCGGGGATCGCGGCGCCGCCGGCGACGCGCACGCGGTGCGGATCGTCTTCCTGGGCGGCCTGGGGGAGATCGGACGGAACTGCGCCTGCATCGAGGTCGACGGGAGGATCCTGGTGCTCGACTGCGGCATCATGTTCCCCGACCCCGACATGCCCGGCGTCGACCTCGTGCTCCCGGACTTCACGTACCTCCGGGAGAACGCCGACCGCGTGGACGGGGTGGTGCTCACCCACGGCCACGAGGACCACACCGGCGGCCTGGCCTTCCTCCTCCGCGACTTCGCGTTCGACGTCTACGGTTCGGAGCTCACCCTGGGTCTGGCCCGGAACCGGGTGGAGGAGGCCGGCATGTCGAGCCGTGTGCGGTGGATCCCCGTCACCGACGGCGAACGGCGCCGCATCGGGCCCTGCGACGTCGAGTTCATCCCCACCACCCACTCCGTGCCCGAGGCGTTCGCCGTCGCCTTCCACACGCCGCAGGGGGTGGTCCTCCACTCCGGCGACTTCAAGCTCGACCTCCACCCGGTGGACGGACGGAGGACCGACCTGGCCCGGATGGGCGCGCTGGCCGAGGACCCGGGCATCCGGCTCCTCCTGTGCGACTCGACCAACGCCGAGGAGCCCGGCTTCACGCCGTCGGAGACGACGGTCGGGGTGACGCTGCGCAAGGTCTTCCTCGAGCGCCCGGGCAGGCGGTTCATCGTGACCAGCTTCGCCAGCCACATCCACCGGATCCAGCAGGTGGTCGATGCCGCCATCGGGTCCGGGCGCAAGGTGGCCACCCTCGGCCGCTCCATGCAGAAGAACGTGGCGCTGGCGCGGGAGCTGGGGATCCTCCGTATCCCCGACCGGTCCTTCGTCGACATCGAGCAGATCGACACGCTCCCGCCCGGCGAGGTCTGTGTCGTCTCGACCGGGTCCCAGGGGGAGCCGATGTCGGCACTGTCGCGGCTCGCAGTCGGTGAGAACCGGTTCCTCACCCTCCAGCAGGACGACGTCGTGGTGATCAGTGCCCACCCGATCCCCGGGAACGAGTTCTCCGTGGGACGGGTCATCGACGGCCTGCACCGACGGGGCGTGGAGGTCATCCACTCCGGCGTGGACTCCGTCCACGTGTCCGGGCACGCCAGCCAGGGGGAGCTCGCCACGTTGATGAACGTCACCCGGCCCGACTACTTCATTCCCGTGCACGGCGAGTACCGGCACATGGCGAACCACGTCCGGCTGGCCGCCTCCATGGGGATCACCGGCGACCGCGTGCTGCTCTGCGAGGACGGGGACGCGGTGCGGCTCGACGCGTCGGGGCTGCACCGCGACGGGACCGTCCCCGGGGGGTACCTCTATGTCGACGGATCCACGGTGGGTGACATCGGCCACGGCGTGCTCCGGGACCGGATGGTGCTGGCCGAGGACGGGGTCGTGATGGCTGTGGCCACGGTGGACGTCACCCAGGGCGAGGTGATCGGGATCCCGCAGATCGTGACCCGGGGCTGGGCCTACGACGACGATACGGATGCGCTCCTCGAGGAGGCCCGGACCCAGGTGGTCGCCGCCCTGCGCAAGGCCTTGGCCGCCGGGAGCCGCGACCACGAGGAGCTGGGCCGGGTCACCCGCAAGGCGCTCGGCCGCCTGGTGGGCAACCGCACCAAGCAGCGTCCCATGATCGTCCCGGTGATCGTGACCGTCTGATCCTCCGGTCCCCGGGAGTCCCCGTCGTCGGGCGGGCCCGGAGGTAGCCTGGGACGACTGTGGCCACCGCAACGAAGGGTTCGTCTGGGCGTCCGGGGGCGTCCCGTCCGAAGAGGTCGACCGGTGGTTCCGGCCGCTCCCGACCGGTGACGCGTGCGTCCGGGGCCCGGTCCACGGGACGACCGAGCCGTCCGGCGGGACGGGGACGGCACGGACCCGCAGCAGGTGCCCGGGCCGTGCTGGGGACCCACGCGTCCGATCTCTGGGGCGTCGGTCTGGTCACCCTGGCCGTTCTGGCGGCGCTGGCGTTCTACGGTGCGGCGCTCGGCCCGGCGGGCCGGGTCGTGCGCACCGGTGGCGGAGACCTCCTGGGCTGGGGGCGGTTCCTCATCCCGCCCGTCGCCCTGGCGGTCGGTGTCCGCCTGCTCGCCGGCCGCGGGCCGACGGACGAACCCGGCCGCGAGCCGGCGCGGGCGTTCCTCGGGGCGACGCTCGTCCTCCTGGCCGGAGCCGGCCTGGCGGACCTCTCGGCCGGGTCTCCCGCTCTCGACGCGCCGGCCGGTCGGCTGGCCGGCGGCGGTGGATGGATCGGAGCGGCGGTCGCCGACCCGCTGCACGCCGGGCTGGGTGGCTTCGGAGCGGCGACGGTGTTGGCCGCGGTGGTGGTGGTGGCGCTGGTGCTCTTCACCGGGGTGCCGGTCCGCTCTGCGGCGCACGGCGTCGGGGTGGCGTTGCGGTGGGCGGGCTCGATGGCCCGTGGGGCACCGGGCCGGGGTCAGCTACCGTCCCCGGACGACGGGCACGGGGAGCCGACGGACCCGTTCGGCCGGGTCGTGACCGGGGACGCCCCGACGGCGACGGCGCTCCCGTTGGGGGCCGAGGCGGACGGTCCCGATCCCGAGATGGACGTGGTCCCGGCGGTGGCCCTCCCGACCACGGTTCCTCATCCCGCGGCGGGCGGGGAGGACGGCCCTCCGGTCCATGGCACGCTCCCCCCGGAGGCCTCCGCGGGTGGGCGGGGGGACCAGCTCGAGATGAAGCTGGGGCCCGCGGTCGGGGAGTGGCGGCTCCCGCCGGCTTCTCTGCTGAAGCGGCTGCGTCCCCAGGCGATCGACGAGCGCGAGGTCGATGCGGCCGGTGCCGCCCTGGTCGACGCGCTCGCAGCCCACGGGGTCGTGACCACCCTGGTCGGGCGCACGGTCGGTCCGTCGGTCACCCGGTACGAGCTGGAGCTGGGCGCAGGCGTCAAGGTGGCCCGGGTGACGTCCCTCGCCAAGGACATCGCCTACGCGATGGCGTCGCCCGACGTCCGGATCCTCGCCCCGATCCCGGGCAAGTCGGCGATCGGCGTCGAGGTGCCGAACCGCAGGCGCCAGCTGGTCGCCCTCGGCGACATCCTCGCCTCTCCGGAGGCGGCCAAGGCCCACCATCCCCTCGAGGTCGCCCTGGGTCGGGACATCGCCGGCCGGGCCTTCATGGCCAACCTGGCCGAGATGCCGCACGTGCTGGTGTCGGGTGCCACCGGTTCCGGCAAGTCGTCGTGCATCAACTCGATCCTCACGTCCATCCTGACCAGGGCCACCCCTGACCAGGTCCGGCTCATCCTGGTGGACCCGAAGCGGGTCGAGCTGGGCCAGTACAACGATCTGCCGCACTTGTTGACCCAGGTGGTCGTCGATCCGAAGAAGGCGGCCAACGCGCTGGCGTGGGCGGTCCGGGAGATGGAGCGGCGCTACGACCTCCTGGCGGAGGTCGGCATGCGCGACATCACCGGCTACAACACCGCCTTCGACCGGGGGGAGCTCGCCCTCCTCGAGGCGGAGCGGGAGGGGGCCCGACCCGGGGACGCGGCCGACGATGTCGCGACCGGGGAGCGGCGCTACCCCCGGCTGCCGTTCATCCTCATCGTGGTGGACGAGTTGAACGACCTGATGATGGTCGCCGCGCGCGATGTGGAGGAGTCGGTGTGCCGGATCGCCCAGATGGCGCGGGCGGTCGGCATCCACCTGGTCCTCGCCACCCAGCGGCCCTCGGTCGATGTGATCACGGGGGTCATCAAAGCCAACATCCCGTCCCGGATGGCCTTTTCGGTGTCCTCCCTGGCCGACAGCCGTGTCATCCTCGACCAACCGGGGGCCGAGCGGCTGATCGGCAAAGGGGACATGCTCCTGCTGACCGCGTCCTCGTCCAACCCGCAGCGCCTGCAGGGCCCGTGGGTGGGCGAAGAGGAGGTGCGCGCCATCGCCGCCCACTGGAAGCGCCAGCGGCCGACGGACGCGGTCTCGGGCATCGAAGAGCTGGCGACCGAGGCCGCCCCGGAGGGCCACGCCGCTCAGGACGACGACGACGAGCTGCTGGCCCAGGCGGTCGAGCTGGTGGTTCGGTCCCAGCTCGGTTCGACCTCCATGCTGCAGCGCAAGTTGCGGATCGGCTTCGCCCGGGCGGGTCGCCTGATGGACCTCATGGAACGGAGGGGAGTGGTCGGTCCGTCCGAGGGGTCGAAGGCCCGGGACGTGCTCATGACGGTCGAGGAGCTGGAGTCGATCTGAACGCGTCCACCCCCGGGCCGGGGACGGCGCCGGACGACGCGGTCGACGCGGTCGATGCGATGGCCGTCCGGCCGCGATCGCCCCGCCGGGCCGTCCTGCGCAGTGGCGCGGCCGTCACCGCCGTCGCGGTGCTGCTGGTGGCCGGAGGCCTGGTCGCCGCTCACCGGATCCACCGCCTCCAGCCTCCACCGGTGGTCCGGACGTCGCTGGCGGCGAGCCGGACCGTTCCCGGCACCCCCCCGGTGCTCCCGTGGCCACCGACCGGTCAGGCGGCGGTCGCCGTCCCGGCCCTGGGCATCGCGCTGACGTCCGGACCCGAGGTCCCGGTGCCGATCGCCTCGCTCACCAAGATGACCACCGCGGTGGTGGTGCTCCGTGACCATCCGGTGGCGCCCGGTTCCGACGGTCCCTCGTTGACGGTGACCGCAGCGGATGTCGCCGTCTACCAAGGCGACCTGTCGAAGGACGAGTCGACCGTCGCGGTCCGGGTGGGCGAGGTGTTGACGGAACGCCAGGCGCTCGAAGGACTGCTGACCCAGTCGGCCAACAACCTCGCCTACGCGCTGGCGGTCTGGGACGCAGGCAGCCAGGCGGCGTTCGTGACGAAGATGAACGCGTTGGCCACCACCCTCGGCATGACGGAGAGCCACTACACGGACGCGAGCGGGTTCGCGGCGACCTCGGTCTCCTCGGCGGCGGACTGTCTGAAGATGGCGGTGGCCGGGATGGCGATCCCGACCTTCGCCGAGGTGGTCTCGCTTACCTCGGTCACGTTGCCCGTGGTCGGGACGGTTCCGAACATCGTCACCCAGATCGGATCCGACGGGGTGATCGGGATCAAGTCCGGGTTCACCGCCCAGGCCGGGGGCTGCATGGTGCTGGCCGCGGACCGGGAGGTCGGAGGGCGCCGGGTGCTGGCGATCGCAGCCGTCCTCGGCCAGCCGGTGCCCCCGGCCGTCGTTGTCGCGGCTCCGGTCGCCCCGCAGTCCGCCGGTTCCGCCACCGGGGTCGGTTCGACCACCACCACCACGATTCCCTACATCCCCGATCCGCTCCGCTACGCCGGTCCGGCCGCGGAGGCGCTCGTGAGCGCAGCGGAGGCGGGTGCCACCCCGGTGGTGGTGGCGGTCCCCGGAGGGACGGTGGCCCGCGCCGTCACCATCTGGGGTGGAGCGGGCCACTCGGTGGCGGTGGTGACCACGGCGGGTGCCACCCTGCTCGCGTGGCCCGGCCAGGCGGTCCGATCGGTTCCCGTCGTCCACGTGCCGCTCGGGGCCCGTCGGGGGGAATCGGTCGGCTCGGTCCGCTACGTCCTGGGCCTCCAGTCCGTCGCGAGCCGCCTGCGCCTGGCCGCACCACTTCCCGAGCCGAACTGGTGGTGGCGGCTCGTCCACGGATAGCGCTCCCCCGGGAAGGGGGGCGACCGCATCCCGGCGGATCCCGGGGGGCGTCGGCGGCGACCGGTCCCGCCCGGGACGACCCGAGGGGGCTACCCTGTCGTCGTGCGAGCACGAGCCCCAGCATCGTCGGCCAACCTCGGACCGGGGTTCGACACGCTGGCGCTGGCGCTCGACCGCTACGTCGAGGTCGAGGTGGAGCCGGCCTCGCGGCTCGTGGTGCGCTCCGAGGGGGAGGGCGCAGGGCTGGCAGACGACCCCTCGCACCTGGCGGCCCGGGTCGCCATCGACGTCGCCGGGACCGACCGGCTCGCCATCACCGTGCGATCGGAGATCCCGGTCGGCCGCGGTCTCGGATCGTCGGCGGCCCTGGCCGCGGCGGCCGCCGCGGCGGCCGGAGCCAAGGACCCACTGGCGGTGGCCACCCATATGGACGGCCATCCGGACAACGCCGCGGCCTCGGTGGTGGGCGGGCTGGTGGCCTCGGCCATGGTCCGAGGCTCGGTGCGGGCGGTGCGGCTGCCACTCGACGTCAGCCTGGTCTTCGTGGTGATCGTCCCCGACCTGGTCCTTTCCACCTCCCGGGCGCGTCAGGTGCTCCCGGTCGAGGTCAGCCGCGAGAACGCCGCCTTCAACCTGTCGCGCCTCGCCCTCCTCATCGCCGGCCTGGGCGACAGCCGGCTGCTGGTGGGAGAGGCGACCGAGGACCGCATCCACCAGGACTACCGGAGCCCGCTCTTCCCCGCCGCGCCGAAGCTGCTCTCGCGCCTGGCGGCGGGCGGGGCGCTGGCGGTCTGTTGGTCGGGGGCCGGCCCCTCGCTCCTCGGCATCTGCCGCGGGACGGACGGGGAGAAGGTGAGGAAGGCGGCCCAGGCGGCGTTGGCCGAGGCGGATGTCCCGGGCTCGGTCCTACTCCTCCGCCCGGACCTGCATGGACTGGTGGTGGACCGCGACGGGTCCGCGGACCTGTGGGGTGACCGGAGGCCGACGTGGGAGCGGGCCGGGGAGGAAGAGCCGGGAGCACCGGGTCCGGTCCCCGGCGGGGGGAGCCAGTTCTACGACTTCGATGGTGGCCGCCAGGGCGGACGCTGAGGGCGCAGCCGGACCGGGGGTCCCGCCGGCGGCCGGTAGAGTCCGGCGGATGTCCTCCCGTGCACCCACCCCGTCCCGTGCGCCCGATCTGCTCGTGGCGGTCGCCAACCCGCGTCCGGGTCGCGTGTACGAGGTGCGGTGCGAGAGCCCGGAGCTGACCTGCGTGTGCCCGATGACCGGCCAGCCGGACTTCGCCACGGTGCGGATCTCCTATGTGCCGGGCGATTCGATCGTCGAGCTGAAGTCGCTCAAGCTCTACCTGTGGAGCTACCGGGACCAGGGTGCCTTCCACGAGGACGTCACCAACCGGATCCTCGACGACCTGGTGTCGGTCCTCCGGCCGCAGCGGCTGACCGTGGTCACCGACTGGCTGGTCCGGGGAGGGATCCATACCGTGGTGGAGGCGTCGTACCCGGACGCGCCGCTACCGGCCGGCGCGTCCTAGTCTGTGGGCGTGCCCACCGCCGACGCCCGAGACGGAGAGGGCGCGCCCGGGGGGTCCGGTGGCGCCGGGCCCCCGGTACCCCGTACGTTCCACATCCAGACCTTCGGGTGCCAGATGAACGATCACGACTCGGAGCGCCTGGCCGGGCTGCTGATGGCGGACGGCCTGGTCCCCACCGCGGAGGTCGCGGAGGCCGACGTGGTCGTGTTCAACACCTGCTGCATCCGCGAGAACGCCGGCAACAAGTTCTACGGTCATCTGGGGAACCTGAAGGCGCTGCGGGAGTCGCGGCCGGGCATGCAGATCGCCGTCGGCGGGTGCCTGGCCCAGTTGGACAAGGATCGGGTCCGCCAGCGCGCCCCCCACGTCGACGTCGTCTTCGGGACCCACAACCTCACCAGCGCGCCGGAGCTGCTCCGGCGGGCGAGGGCGCAAGGCCCTCTGGTGGACGTCCCCGACGGACCGGTCTCCTCGCCGGACCCCGGGTCGGACGGCCTGCACGTGGCCGCCCTCACCGCCGTGCGGGAGCTGCCCTACGCAGCCTGGGTGACGATCCAGACCGGATGCGACAATTCGTGCGCCTTCTGCATCGTTCCCTCGGTCCGGGGTGGCGAGGTGTCGCGGCCGATCGCCGGCCTCGTCGACGAGGTGCGGACCCTGGCGGACCGGGGGGTCACCGAGGTGACCCTCCTCGGCCAGAACGTCAACTCGTACGGCCGGGACCTGACCCGCCGCCGTCCCCTGTTCGCCGAGCTCCTCCGGTCGGTGGCGGAGGTGGAGGGCATCCGGCGGGTCCGGTTCACCAGCCCCCATCCCAAGGACCTCCGCCCGGAGACGATCGAGGCCATGGCGACGACCCCCGAGGTGTGTCCCCATCTCCACCTCCCGCTGCAGTCGGGGAGCGATGCCACGCTGGTGGCCATGCGCAGGGGGTACACCGCCGAGCGGTACCTCGCCCGCCTGGCCGAGGCGCGCGCGGCCATCCCCGATCTGGCGGTGACGACCGATCTGATCGTCGGGTTTCCCGGCGAGTCGGAACCGGAGTTCGTCCGCACGCTCGAGGTGGTGGCCGAAGCCGACTACGACAGCGCCTACACCTTCGTCTTCTCGCCCCGGCCGGGGACCCGGGCGGCGGCGATGGAGGACCGGTTCGTGGCACCGGGCGAGGTGGCGGAGCGCATGGAGCGCCTGCGGGCGGTGGTCGAGCGCTCGGCGCTGCGCAAGCACCGGGCCCGGATCGGTCGTGTCGAAGAGGTGCTGGTCGAGGGCGGGTCCAAGCGGGACGGGACGATGGTCACCGGCCGGACCGGCCAGAACAAGCTCGTCCACTTCCCCCCGGTCGTCGACCAACCCCCGCGGGCCGGTGCCTACGCCGACGTCCGGGTGACCGGTGCCGCCCGTCACCATCTCCTCGGCGAGCTGGTGCAGGTGACTGCCGCCCCCCGGCACCGGAGGCTGATCCCGGTCACTGCCGGCTGAACCGTGCCGGACGGCGTCGCCGGGGTCGCCCTGGTCGGACCGACGGCCACGGGGAAGTCCGCCGTGGCACTGCAGGTCGCTTCGTGCGCCGCCGGCGCCGTCGAGCTCGTCTCGGTCGACTCCATGGCCGTCTACCGGGGGATGGACATCGGCACCGCGAAGCCGTCCAGGGAGGTGCGCGACCGGCTCGCCTACCACCTGGTGGACCTGGTGGAACCCTGGGAGGACTTCACCGTCCGGCAGTTCCAGGAGGCCGCCCACCGCGCCCTGGAAGCGATCGCCGCCCGGGGGAGCCGGGCGTTGCTGGTGGGGGGGACGGGACTCTACCTCCGAGCGGTGGTCGACGACCTGACCTTCCCCGGTCGGTTCCCCGCAGTGGTGGACCGCCTGGACGCCGAGCTGGATGTCGGCGGCCCTGGCGGGAGCCCGGGGGAGGCGGCGGTGCTGGCCCGTCTGCACCAGCGGTTGGCGAGGCTCGACCCGGTGGCGGCGGCACGGATCGCCCCGACCAACCGGAGGCGGCTGGTCCGGGCGTTGGAGGTGACGCTCGGCTCCGGTCGGCCGTTCTCGTCGTTCGGTCCGGGACTGGAGCTCTATCCGCCCAGCCGGTTCACGCTGGTGGGCATCGACGGCGATCCGGCGGAGGTCGACGCGCGGATCGCGGCGAGGTTCGAGTCCATGATGGACGCCGGCCTTCTCGACGAGGTCCGTCGCCTGGCCCGTGCCCCCCGAGGGCTCTCACGCACGGCTCGTCAGGCGCTCGGCTACCGCGAGCTGCTCTCGCACGTGGAGGAGGGGGTGCCGCTCGGTGAGGCGGTGGCGGAGGCGATCCGGCGCACCCGGGCGTTCGCCCGCAGGCAGCGGTCGTGGTTCCGGCGGGATCGCCGTATCGTATGGGTGGAGCCCGGTGAGCGAGCGGTGGCCCGGGTGACCGAGCTGTGCGGCCGGCCGGCGAGAGACTGACCGATCGGGACGGGCGTGCGCATGGACGACAGCCGGCTACGGATGACCAAGCACCACGGGGCCGGGAACGACTTCGTGGTGCTCGGCGACCTCGAGGATCGCCGGTCGCCCTCGCCGGAGCTCGTGCGGGCCATCTGCGACCGGAGGTACGGGGTCGGGGCCGACGGGTTGATCCGGGTCACTGCGGGACGGGACGGGGCCGATCTCACGATGGACCTCCGGAATGCGGACGGGACGGCGGCCGAGATGAGCGGGAACGGGATCCGTTGCCTGGCCCAGGCTGCGGTGGACGCGGGATGGGTGGATCGGCCCACGTTCGCCGTGTGGACGCCGGGCGGTGTCCGGACCGTCGACTACCGCGCCGGGGCGGCCGCGGGCGAGGCCGAGGTGTCGGTGGACATGGGGAGCCCGGCCCTCGGGCCGGACCAGGCTCAGCAGTTCGCGGACCGGCGGGCGAGGCAGGTGGAGCTGGGCAACCCCCACCTGGTGCTCCTCGGCCCCGATCCGTCGACGGTGGACGTGGCCGGGCTGGGGGAACGGCTCCAGCATGTGCACCCCGGGGGCATCAACGTCGAGTTCGTCACCCCGGGTCCGGAGCCCGGTGCCTTGACGCTGCGGGTGTGGGAACGCGGCGTGGGGGAGACGCTCGCCTGCGGCACCGGGTCGGTGGCCGCGGCCGCGGCGGCGCTGAGCTGGGGTCTGGTCGGGGAGCAGGTGCGCGTGCACAATCCGGGGGGACTGCTCCGGGTGGACCTCGGTGGTGCCGGAGCGGTGCTGACCGGTCCGACGCGGACCGTGGCGTGGCTCGAGGTGGTTCCGTCGATGGTGCTGGCGGCCGCGCGGCGATGACCCCGCCGGAGTCGGCGTTCACCGACACCCTCATCTCGAGGACCGTCCGGGAGCGCATCGTGGTGGTCGGCGTCACCTTTCCGGGAGCCACCGCGGCCGCCACCGAGGCCGGGCTCGACGAGCTGGCGCTGCTGGTGGACACGGCGGGCGCCGACGTGCTGGCGCGGATCGTCCAGCGGCGGACCGCACCCGACCCGGCCACCTACGTCGGCAGGGGCAAGGCGGACGAGCTCCGGGCGATCTGCCTCGAGGTCGATGCGGACACGGTCGTGTTCGACGACGACCTGAGCCCGGCCCAGCAGCGCAACCTCGAGGCCATCCTCGGGCGGACGGCGATCGACCGGACGGCCGTGATCCTGGACATCTTCGCCCAGAACGCCCGGACCCCCGA
Organism: Actinomycetes bacterium; assembly: GCA_021801235.1. GTDB lineage: Bacteria > Actinomycetota > Acidimicrobiia > Acidimicrobiales > RAAP-2 > DASZIT01. Next base: position 17,254 of record JAJYYG010000170.1, on the reverse strand, counting down.
AGGGCGGGCGCAGGTGGAACTGGCGCTGCTCCGGTACCGGTTGCCCCGACTCCGCGGCCGGGGCACGTCGTTCAGCCAGCAGGCGGGTGGGATCGGCACCCGGGGGCCGGGGGAGACCCAGCTGGAGGTCGACCGGAGGCGACTGGTGCGCCGGATGACCAGGCTCGAGTCCGATCTGCGTCAGCTCGACCGGACCCGTCGCACGCAGCGGAAGGGGCGGGCGCGCTCGCGCCACCGGACGGTCTCGCTGGTGGGGTACACGAACGCCGGGAAGTCGACGCTGCTGAACCGGCTGTGCGGATCCGACGTACTGGTCGAGAACCGCCTGTTCTCGACGCTCGATCCGCGGACGCGCCAGCTGGTCCTCCCCGGCGGCGAGACGGTACTGGTCACCGACACGGTCGGCTTCGTACGCAAGCTCCCGCACCAGGTGGTCGAGGCCTTCCGGTCGACGCTCGAGGTGGTGCGGGAGTCGGACCTGATCGTCCACCTCGTGGACGGTTCCGCACCCGACCTCGAGGGGCAGATCGACGCGGTCCGCACGGTCCTGGCCGAGATCGGAGCGGACGTGGTCCCCGAGCTCCTGGCGGTGAACAAGGTCGACGCCGCCGCAGCCCTGGGGCCGGAGGCCGAAGAGGAGGTGACGAGGCTCCTGGCGGAGCACACTGGCGCGGTCGCCCTCTCGGCCCGTTCGGGGTCGGGAGTCGAAGGACTCCTGACGGCCGTCGGCGATCGGCTGCGGGTGGCCGACCGTGTGGTCGAGCTGGTCATCCCCTGGGCCCGCGGCGACGTGCTGGCCGCCGTCCACCGGGAGGGCGAGATCGTCCGGGAGGACGCCGCCGGCGACGCCACCCGGGTCCATGTCGTCCTCGACGAGGTGGGCAGGGCCCGGTTCCGGGAGTTCGTCGCCTCGTGACCGACCAGACGACCCCCCCCGCCGGCTTCTCGCCCCCGCCGTACCCCTACGACCGGCTCACCGGCATGCGGGCCGCCGCCGAGTCGTTGTTCGGGACCGGGTCCCGGTCCGGGGAGGGCGTGGTCGACTGCTCCGTGGGGACGCCGAACGACGCTCCGCCGGCCTCCGCCCTCGAGGCGCTGGCCCGCTCTGGCACAGAGCGGGGCTACCCGGCCTCACCCGGCTCCCTTTCCTACCGTCAGGCCTGCGCCCGGTGGCTGGACCGCCAGTTCGGGGTCCGGATCGATCCGACGTCGGGCCTCGCCGCTTGTGTCGGGACCAAGGAGCTCGTGGCCTCCACGGCCCACTACCTGCGCCTCCGGTCGCCGGACCGGGATGTGGTGCTGTACCCCGAGGTCTCCTATCCGACCTACGCCATGGGGGCCCGCCTGGCCGGCTGCCGGGCCGTGCCGGTGCCGGAACGGCCGGGCGGGGGGCTGGCGCTCGAGACGGTGCCGCGCTCCGAGCGGGACCGGGCCCTGCTGGTCTGGGTGAACTCGCCGTCCAACCCGACCGGACGCCTCACCGACCTGGCGGAGGCGGCTGCGTGGGGGAGGGGGCACGGGATCCCGGTCTTCTCCGACGAGTGCTACGCACCGTTCACGTGGGACGGGCCACCGCGGAGCATCCTCGAGGCGGGGGTGGACGGGGTGGTGGCGGTGCACTCCCTCTCCAAGAGGTCGAACCTCGCCGGAGTGCGGGCCGGCTTCTTCGCCGGAGACCCGGCCCTCGTCGGGTTCCTGCTCGATATCCGCCGGCATGCCGGATTGATGGTCCCGGGCCCGGTGCAGGCGGCGGCGGTGGCCGCGCTCGAGGACGAGGACCATGTCGAGGTCCAGCGCGGGCGGTACCTCGAGCGGCTCGTCTTCCTCCGGGACGTCCTGGGCGCCGCCGGCCTCCCGGTGGCCCTGCCCGACGGCGGCTTCTACCTGTGGGTCCCCGTCCCCGACAGTCGCCCGGGATCCGGCTGGGGCCTGGCCGAGGACCTGGCCCGCGTCGCTGGCATCCTGACCAGTCCGGGGGACCTCTACGGCGAGGGCGGCGCCCGGTTCGTGCGGGTGGCGGTCGTCCAGCCCATGGATCGGCTGGCCCTGGTGGCCGATCGACTGGCCGGGCACGACCTGTCGCGAGGCCGGTCCGACACCTGATCCGTGCGGGCGGGGAACCCGGCGCCGCTAACGTCTGGGTATGGCAGACCTCCCCTCCCAGATCGCAGAGCTGTGGGACCGGGCGTCGGAGCTCGGGCCCGCCGACCACGACGCCCTGGCGGTGGTCACCGAGGCGATCGATCTGCTCGACACCGGGCAGGCACGGGTCGCCGAGGTCGATCAGGCGACCGGGGAGGTGATCGTCCACGAGTGGCTCAAGCAGGCGATCCTCCTGCTCTTCCGGCTCCGTTCGATGGAGACCATGGAGGTCGGCCCGTTCGAGTACGTCGACAAGCTCCCGCTGAAACGCGGCTACGCGGGCGCTGCCGTCCGGGTGGTGCCCGGTGCGTCCGCTCGTTGGGGATCGTTCCTCGGTGCCGGGGTGGTGTGCATGCCGAGCTATGTCAACATCGGGGCCCGGGTCGGCGCCGACACCATGGTGGACACCTGGGCCACGGTGGGTTCGTGCGCACAGATCGGCGAACGGGTCCATCTTTCCGGCGGGGTCGGCATCGGCGGGGTGCTGGAGCCGGCACAGGCGGCGCCGGTGATCATCGAAGACGAGGCGATGATCGGCAGCCGGTGCATGGTCACCCAGGGGGCGCGGGTGGGGCGCGGGGCGGTGCTCGGGGAGGGGACGATCCTCAACCCGTCCATCCCGGTGATCGACGCCGAGAGCGGTGACGAGGTGGGTCGCGGCCACGTGCCGCCTTGGACGGTGGCTGTGCAGGCTTCACGCCGCCGGGAGTTCGCCGGGGGTGAGTTCTTCCTCCCGTGCGTGCTCGTCCTGCGTCACCTGACCGAGGGCCAGCGTCACGACAAGGCACAGCTCAACGACATCCTCCGCCAGCACGGCGTCTCTGCGTGAGGGGCGCGGCGTGAGGGGAGCGGACACCGTGCTCGATCTGGCCGCCGAGCTGGTGGCGATCCCCTCCGTCAGTCACCACGAAGGTCGCATCGCCGACACGGTGGAGGAGGCGTTGCGCTCGTGCCCGTGGCTGCAGGTGGACCGGATCGAGGACAACGTCGTGGCCCGGAGCGACCACGGACGCGGCCAGCGCCTGCTGCTGGCCGGTCATCTCGACACGGTGCCACCGGCCGGAGGGAACGAGACCGCCCGGGTGGATGGCGCCGTCCTCTACGGTCTGGGTGCGAGCGACATGAAGGGGGGCGTCGCCACCTTCCTCCGTCTGGCGGCGGCGATCCCCGAACCGGGTGTGGATGTGACCTGGTGCTTCTACGCCTGCGAGGAGGTCGCGCAGCGGTTCAACGGGCTCCGGCGCCTCTGGGAGATCGCCCCCGGGCTGCTGGACGCCGACGCGGCGGTCCTGGGTGAGCCCACCGGAGGCCTGGTCGAGGCGGGCTGCCAGGGGACGATGCGGGTCCGCCTCACCCTGACGGGCGTACGGGCCCACACCGCACGACCCTTCATGGGGCGCAACGCCGTCCACCGTCTGGGGCCGCTCCTCGCCGCCGTCACCGGGTACGAGGGTCGACGCCCGGTCCTCGACGGGTGCACCTACGCGGAGCAGCTCCAGGTGGTCGAGATCACCGGCGGCGTCGCCGGCAACGTGGTCCCCGATCGGGCGTCGCTTCTCCTCAACCACCGGTTCGCGCCGGACCGCTCCGTCGAGGAGGCGGAGCGGGGGCTCCACCGGCTGTTCGATCCGTACCTCGAGCCCGAGGACGAGTGGACGGTCGAGGACGCCTCACCGGGTGCGCCCCCGGGGCTCGACCATCCGCTGCTGGCCGACCTGGTCGCCGCCACCGGGGCCCCGCCACGGGCCAAGGTCGGGTGGTCGGACGTCGCCACCTTCTGGGAGCACGGGATCCCCGCTGCCAATTTCGGTCCGGCCGATCCGCTTTTGGCCCACACGCCCGGGGAGCACGTCAGTGCGGACGAGCTCGCCCACGTACAGAGGGTGCTCGAAGGTCTGTTGCGCACGTCTCGCGACCGCACCTGACGGCACCTCCCACCGAGCGGGGAACGGTGCCGGACCGTCCGCTCACAGTCGCCGCAGGACGGTGACCACCTTTCCGTAGACGGTCACCTCGGATGCGTCGAACCGCATGGGAGCGAGACGGTCGTTCGCCGGGGTGAGGACCACCGAGTCCCCGTCGGTGGCGAACCGCTTGACGGTCGCCTCGCCATCGGGGATGCCGGCCACCACGATGTCGCCCCGTTCGGCGTCCGGCTGCTGGCGGACCACGACGAAGTCGCCGTCGAAGATCCCGTCCCCGATCATCGAGTCACCCTGGACCCGTACCATGAACAGCGAGCCGGTGCCGGTGAAGTCCTCCGGCAGCGGGTAGAGCTCCTCCACGTTCTCTTGGGCGAGCACACCGGTACCGGCGGCGACGTCGCCCACCAACGGGACATGGCGGATCGGCCGGGCATCCATCACCACCTTCGAGGACGGATCGAACCTCACTTCGATGGCTCGCGGCTTGGTCGGATCGCGACGCAGGTATCCCTCGCGCTGGAGGACGGCGAGATGGGCGTGGACGGTGGACGACGAGGTGAGCCCGACCGATTCCCCGATCTCCCGTACGGAGGGTGGGTACCCCCGGTCCCGGAGGGAGTCGGAGATGCAGTCGAGGATCGCCTTCCTCTTGGCTGTCAGCACCTGCGTCACTCGCCCACCTCTCTCTGTCCTTCCGATTCTCTCTGTCCTTCCGATTCTCTCTGTCCTTCCGATTCTCTCTGTCCTTCCGATTCTCTCTGTCCTTCCGATTCTCTCTGTCCTTCCGATTCCCCCGGCGCCCCTGGTGTCCCCATGCGTTCGAACTCCCTCACCGCTCAACCTCCCTCACCGCTGGCCCCACCGGTTCTGTCGAACATCTGTTTGTCAATGTAGGACGGATGCAACCAGAAAGCAAACATCTGTTCGATGGAGTGCTTGACAACGAACAGGTGTTCGTGTTCTCATGGACGCATGGCGAACACCTGTTCGAGTAATCGTTCGAGTGGATCGGAACGGATCGGCTGATGGCTGCCCTGTCGGTCCCTTCCCTCGCACCTCCTCGTGGCCGCCACGCGCGTCCTGCCCGGCCGCACCTCAGGTTGGTCGGTGAGCCGGTGGGCGAGCCTTTGGCGGAGGTGGCTCGGGAGGCCGAGGGCATTGCCGACATGCCACGCGTCCTCGCCCTGGTGCCGGCGGGCGGGCGGCCTCACCGGCGGACGTCGGCTGCGGTCCGGCGACGGCGGCTGCTGTTCGGCGTGACCGCGCTCATCGTGGTCGGGCTCGCCTTCCCGGTGGGCGGGACTGTCCGGCCGACCGTGGGCGGCCCTTCCCTCGCGGGTGCGATCGGCAAGGTGTACACGGTGCAGCCCGGCGACACCCTGTGGTCGATCGCCGCCCGCATCGATCCCGCGGCGGACCCTCGACCGCTGGTGAGCCGGATGGCGGCGGAGACGGGATCGGACACTGTCTACCCGGGAGAGCGGCTCACGATCCCTTGACGGGTGGGGGCTGGACTGGTCGACGGGGTCCGATGTCCCGCCCGGCCGGTGCGGAAGAAGCTCGACGGGACGAGGCAAGTAGTGTCGTCCCGTGCAGTGTCCCTGGTGCCTGGTCGATGACGATCGCGTGATCGACTCCCGGCTGGCCGAAGAAGGAGCCGCCATCAGGCGGCGACGTGAGTGCATCGCCTGCGGGCACCGCTACACCACCTTCGAGCGCATTGACGAGGTCCCACTCACCGTGGTCAAGCGATCAGGCGAGCGGGAGCCCTTCGACCGGACGAAGGTCATCGGTGGCCTGCGGGCTGCCTCCAAAAACCGCCCGGTCTCCGACTCGCAGCTCGAACGGGTCGCCCTCGAAGTGGAGGAGGAACTGAGGGAGGACGCAAGCGACCCGACCACCCAGCGGGTCGGGTTGGCCGTCCTCGATCGCCTCCGGTCCCTCGACGAGGTGGCATACCTCCGGTTCGCCAGCGTCTACAAGGGGTTCGAGGGTGTGGACGACTTCCGTCGAGAGGTTGGCCTTCTTACGAAGACGACAGCCCCGAAGCGCCGCGAGGGCCCGTGACCGCTGCGAGGAGCGATCTCGTGAGCGAGGTGCCGGCGAGCGCACTGGCGATCTACGCACATCCCGACGACCCCGACGTGGGGTGCGGCGGGACGCTGGCGGCGTGGTCGAGCGGTGGCTGCGCGGTCCATGTCCTGCTCTGCACGGACGGGGACAAGGGGACGCCGGACCGGCACGCTGACAGCCAGGCCCTCGCCCGGCTCCGGGCGGCCGAGGCGGCGGCAGCCGGCCAGGTGGTGGGGGTCGCCAGCCAAGAGTTCCTGCACTACCCCGACGGCGAGCTCGACCACGATCCGGCCCTGGTCGCCGCCCTGGTCGGCGTCATCCGTCGCATCCGACCCCAGGTGGTGCTCTGTCCCGACCCCACTGCGGTGTTCTTCGGCCAGAGCTACTTCAACCATCGTGACCACCGGGTCACGGGTTGGGCGGCGTTGGACGCCGTGGCACCCGCTGCCGCCCTGCCGAAGTACTTCCCCGAGACCGGAGAGGCGCATCAGGTCTCGACCGTCCTGCTGTCGGGCACGCTCGAACCCAACGTCTGGGTCGACATCTCCGGCGTGCTGGAATCCAAGGTCCGGGCGATCGGCTGCCATCGCACCCAGTTCCCCGACGGCCCGGACCTGGTGATGGCGGCGGTTCGGTCGGGGGCGGAGGACGCGGGCCGGCGGGTCGGCGTCGACTTCGCCGAGGGGTTCCGGAGGCTGCGCTTCGATGGATGACGCCTCCGTCCCCCCTGTGGCCCCATCGATGGGGGTGAGGGGCGTCGGCGGCGTGCCGGATCCGGGTGGCGGAGGGCGTTGGATCCTCCACGTGGACATGGATGCGTTCTTCGCTTCCGTGGAGGTGCTCGACCACCCGGAGCTGGCGGGGAAGGCGGTGATCGTCGGTGGGACCGGTGCCCGGGGGGTCGTCGCCGCCTGCACCTACGAGGCGCGCCGGTTCGGCGTGCACTCCGCCATGCCGAGCGCTCTCGCCCGTCGGCTCTGTCCACAGGCAATCTTCCTCGAGGGCCGGTTCCGCCGGTACGTCGAAGTCAGCAGCCAGTTGCACGCCATCCTCGAGAGGTTCACGCCCCTCGTCGAGGGCATCTCCCTCGACGAGGCCTTTCTGGACGTCACCGGGTCGGTCGGCCTGCTTGGCCCAGCCCCGACGGTGGCGATTCGCATCCGCCGGCAGGTGTCCGAGTCCCTCGGGCTCGACTGCTCGGTGGGCGTGGGACGGACCAAGCTCGTCGCCAAGCTCGCGTCGAAGGCGGCCAAGCCATCGGCTGACCGGACCGGCGTCCGTCCTGGCCCCGGCGTGGTGGTCGTCCCTTCCGACCGCGAGGCGGCGTTCCTCGGTCCGCTCCCGGTGCGGGCGCTCTGGGGCGTCGGTCCCGCAACGGCCAAGCGACTGGACGACCTCGGTGTCGCCACGGTGGGGGAGCTGGCTGCGCTCCCCCGGGAGCTGCTCGTGCGCCGCCTCGGGCGCGCGCACGGCTCCCGGCTGGCGGAGCTCGCCCGCGGTGAGGACGACCGTCCGGTGGTGCCGGCCCACGACCCCAAGTCCGTCGGGCACGAGGAGACCTTTCCCGTCGACCTCGTGGACGGCGCTGCCCTGCGCCGGCATCTGGCCCGCCTCGCCGACGCGTCCGCCTCCCAGCTCCGCCGGGTCCGTCTCGGTGCCCGCACCGTGACCGTCAAGGTCCGGTTCTCGGACTTCTCGACGATCACCCGTTCCCAGACGGTGGCGCTGCCCCTGGACTCGTTCCGGCCCGTCGACGCCTTGGCGGCAGCCTTGCTGGCCTCGGTTGACTGTTCCCGGGGGGTGCGACTGCTCGGGGTCAGCCTTTCGGGTCTCGGGCCCGTGCTGTCGGGTACGCAACTCGCGTTCCCGCTGGATGCCGACGCTGGAGTGGGTGGCGGGGCTCCCCCCCGCGACGACGGCGTCAGTGGAGACGGGGGTCCCCCGGGGGGGAGCGGGCCAGCAGGAGACAGCGAGAGGCTCCAGGCGGCGTGGGCCGAGGTCACCGCGACGATCGACGGGATCCGGGAGCGCTACGGCCGGGACGCGGTGGGGAACCTGTCGCTGCTGACCCCGGAGGGCCTCCAAGGCAAGGCGAGGGGGGAGGCGCAGTGGGGACCGTCCCGGGACGACGACCGGGCGGGGCGAGAGCGGCCCCGTGGCGTTCCGCGTGGATGACCCACCGGGCCGTGGCGGTCCGCCGGACGCCGGCTCGAACCGCGTTGTCAACCCCCCTCGACATGCGCGATGCTTTGTCCCGGAGGGTGCACGCACATGAGGGCTACCGGGGCGACGATGTCGATCGATGGAGGAAGGGGGGGGTTCGATGCCGCTCTCTGATCACGAACAGCGGATTCTGCACGAGCTCGAGCAGTCCCTCTACCACGAGGACCCTGATTTTGCCGAACGCGTCCGTTCGGAGACGGTCTACCGGCACGCCGGTCGCTACTGTCTCTGGTCGGCCCTGGTGTTCCTGGCATCCCTCGCGTTCATGCTCTTGACGTTCACGTCCTCCACAGCTCTGGGCTTCGTGGGCGTGGTGGTGATGTTCCTCTCGGCAGTGGTGTTCGCCAACAATGCGCGCCGGATGGGGAAGGCGGGGTTCGAGGACATCTCCCGGTCCCTGAGGACGCGGACCAACGGCGGGGGGGCCCAGCGTGACCCGCGGGAGTGGATCCGCGGCCGCCTGCATCGCGACGACTGAACCGTCGGGCTGAGCCGTTGACAGCTGGGCCGTTGGTTCTGGCGGTGGACGTCGGGGGGACCAAGATGGCGGCCGGGCTGGTGGACGGCGGCGGGGCCCTCGTGGACCAGGCGCGGATCCCGACGCCGGTCGGCGCCGGTGCGGAGGAAGTGTTCGAGGCGTTGGCCACGGTGGTCCGCCGCGTGCTCACCGGTGCAAGCGTCCAGCCCGACGCGTGCGGTGTCGGCTGTGGCGGACCGATGGCCGGCGGCGGCAAGACCGTGTCGCCGCTGAACATCCCGGGCTGGGTCGACTTTCCGCTGGCGGAGCGTCTCGAGGGGCTGGTGCATCTCCCGGTCGTGGTCGACAACGATGCCAAGGCCCTGGCCCTGGGTGAGGGCTGGGTGGGAGCCGCCGTGGGTCGCGCCGACTTCCTCGCCATGGTGGTGTCGACGGGCGTAGGTGGGGGCGTCGTGCTCGACGGGCGTCTGCTCGACGGTGCTCACGGGAACGCCGGGCACATCGGCCATGTGATGGTCGAGCCGCATGGCCACCTCTGCCCGTGCGGGGCCTACGGCTGTCTCGAGGCCGAGGCGTCGGGTCGGTCGATCGAGGCGATCACCGGCCGGCCCCCGGCCGAAGCGACCCTCGAGTGGAGGCGTCGGGCCGGCACCATGGTCGGCAGAGCCATCGCCTCCGTGGCCAACCTCCTCGATCTGCAGCTGGCGGTCGTCGGCGGATCGGTGGCCCTCGGGTTCGCGGCCCCGTTCTTCGAGGCAGCGCAGGACGAGATCGACGTCCGGGCCCGTCTGACCTACTCCCGCGGGACGCGGGTCGTTCCGGCGGGTCTCGGTCCCGACGGCCCCCTGGTGGGTGCGGCGGCCGTCGCCAGGCGTTCGCTGGAGCGTGACGCGACCGGGCGATCCCGATGACGGTGCCGGCGGCGGGTCGGGCGCCGACGGCCGGAACGAACCGGACTGTCGGGATCGCAACGGTCTGGCCGGTTGCGCGTGCGGTGTGGAGACGACCCGGGCTGTGGCCGGCGGCTGCGGCGGCGGCCGGAAGACTGGCCGTGCCGGGCTGGTGGCACCGCCGCCCCTACCTCCCGCTGCCCTCACCGGAGCTCTGGAGGTTCCGGATGGTCACGGCCTACGGACGCCCGGACGCGGTGCCTGCTCCTGCCGACATCTGCTCGTTCCTGGAGTGGTCCCGGTCCGTCGGACGGTCACACTCGCCGCGAGTCGGGCGGAGAGACGGTGGCGGCGGGTGGCGTTCCCCCGCCGGTCGCCAACCGGACAGACCGGCCTGAGGATGGATCGAGGCCCCCAGGCTCCGTCGGACGGCGGGCAGTCCGGCGCCGCAGCGGGTCCCGCGGTCGGGAGCGGCGCACGGTCTCGGGGCCCGACGGGGCGCTCCTTGGTCCTCAACGCGACATACGAACCCCTCGGCATCGTGTCCTCCCGGAGGGCGATGCTGCTCGTCCTCGACGCCAAGGCAGAGCTCGTCCACGCGACCGGGAAGGACTTTCATGCCGCCACTGTCGCCGTTCCCGAGCCGTCGGTGGTCCGCCTGCACCGGTACGTCCGCGTCCCCCGACAGTTCCGGGTCGCGGTCAACCGACGCACCGTGTTCGCCCGGGACGGGTCGCGTTGCCAGTACTGCGGGGGGCCTGCCGAGAACATCGATCACGTCATCCCCCGGAGCCGGGGGGGTCCCCACGCATGGGAGAACGTGGTCGCGGCCTGCCGGCGATGCAACACCCGCAAGGAAGACCGCCTGCCAGGCGAGGCGGGTATGGCCCTCCGGACGTCCCCGGTCGCCCCGCGTCACCGGGTCCAGATCCTTGCGCTCTCCGGGGGTGCAAGTGCCGACTGGCATCGCTACCTGGGCACGCCGCCAGGACGTCCGGAGCCGAGGTCCGCTTGAGCACGGGACGGGACGGGTCGCCGGTCGTGCGTCCGACCGATCCGGGCAGGATCGGATGGAGCCGGTGGGGCGCAACGATCGAGATGCGGGTCGACACGGCGGGCGCGCTCCATGCGGGGTGGCCCTCGGTGCGGGAGGAGCCCGGGCGCGCCCGGCTGGCGGTGTGCACGCCCACGGGCACTGCGGTCGTCCTGGGCTCGACCCAGAACGAGCAGATCGTCGATCACGACCGTGCGATCCTCGCCGGGGTGGACGTGGTGAGGCGGCGCAGCGGCGGGGGTGCCGTGATGGTCGGGCCGCACGATCCGCTCTGGGTGGACGCCTGGGTGCCGCGGGGGGACCCACGCTGGGACGACGATGCGGCACGTGCCTTCGACTGGTTCGGAACCTGGTGGTCGGAGTTGCTGACGCGGGCCGGGTGCCAGGGGGTGTCGGTCCATCGCGGGAGCCATCGGCGACGTTCCCGATGGGCGTCGACGGTGTGCTTCGGGGGCCTGGGGCGAGGTGAGGTCCTCGACCCGGTCGGGCGCAAGGTGGTGGGGATGTCCCAACGTCGGGACCGTCACGGTGCTTGGTTCCACGGCGCCTGCATCCTGCGGTGGGATGCGGACCCTCTCCTCGCCGTGCTCGCGCTCTCGCCGGGGGAACGGGATGCGGCCCGGTCGGAGCTCGACGGGCTGGTGACGGGCGTCGGCCGGCTGCTGCCGGGCCGACCCCGCCCTGATCGCGCCCGCGAGCTGCTCCTCGACACGATCTTCACCGGCGTCTAGCGACTCTCCTGCGGCACCCTCCCGGCACCCTCCCGGCACCCTCCCGGCACCCTCCCGGCACCCTCCCGGCACCCTCCCGGCACCCTCCCGGCACCCTCCCGGCACCCTCCCGGCACCCTCCCGGCACCTGGACCGGGCAAGGGGGCATCGGGGGTGATCGGGGAGGCTGGTGGTTGACGGTTGCTGGGTAGGGGCGTAAAGTGGCGCAAAGTGGTGGAAAAGGGAGGGACCTGAACCGTCAGGCTCCGGACACCGCGAGGAGCACTGTGGGAGCAAGCGCCAGTGGCACGGTTCTTCGGAAGGTACGAGCACTCGCTCGACGACAAGGGCAGGGTGATCCTTCCGTCGAAGTTCCGGGCCCACTTCGAGCACGGGGGGTATCTCACCCAGTACCAGGACGGCTGCCTTTCACTGTGGACTCCGGACGAGTTCGAGTCGCAGATGGAGTCGATGCTTGGGCGGGCGTCGACGGGTCAGAGCGACCGCAATCTCGCCCGCCTCTGGGCATCGACCTCGCACGAGGTGGAGGTCGACCGGCAGGGACGCATGGCGATCCCATCCCACCTGCGGGAGTTTGCGAGCCTGGCGGGCGACGTCCTCGTGCATGGGGCGATCGATCGGGTGGAGCTGTGGGATCCCGTCCGCTGGGCGGAGAAGGTCCAACCCGAGCAGCAGCGCCTTTCCGAGGGCGGGGACGGTTGAATGGATCCCCCGAGGAGCGTTCCGCCGATCCTGACCACGGCTCCGGAGGGCCCGATGGCCGTGGCGTGCACCTGCTCGCCACAGCCCTCCCGTCGGCCCAGAGCGACATCGACACCCCCTACTCGAGCGAATGGAGGGACACGCTTCGGATCACCACCAAGAACCTCAGCCTGGCGCGGACACCGACCGTGCCGGGGATCGGCTCCCGCCCGACCCCCTTGGAGCAGGCCCGGCTCGCCGTGGAACGCGGCGATGTGCACATCGAACGGGTCTGGCCCATGCGCAGCCCCCCGACCGCGCGGTTGGAAGCATCCTCCTCCGCCTTCTTCCACACTGACCGTCCAGGAGCTCCACCCCTGGGCGGCACGCCGGTCGTGGGGCTGCAGATGAGCCAGGCATTCGCACACGAGCCCGTCATGGCGGCCGAGGTGGTCGAACGGTTCCGCACCGTTCCCCCGGGACTCGTCGTCGACGCCACGCTGGGCGGAGGCGGGCATGCCGAGGCCATCCTCGAGGCTCACCCACATCTCTCGGTGCTCGGGATCGACCGGGACCCGAGCGCGATTGCCGCCGCCACCGCCCGGTTGGCCCGCTTCGGTGATCGCGTCACCATCCGGCATGCACGTTTCGACCAGCTGGCGGCGGTGCTCGCCGCCGAGCAGGCGCCGGGCGGGACGCCGGACGCTGCCCGGGTCTCCGGTGTCCTGTTCGACCTCGGAGTGAGCTCCCCACAGCTCGACACCGCCGAACGGGGGTTCTCGTACCGCAGGGACGCCCCGCTGGACATGCGGATGGACCCGACGTCGGGCCGGACCGCAGCCGACATCGTGAACGGGTTCAGTGAGGAAGCCCTGGTCGGCCTGTTCACCGAGAACGGCGAAGGCCGCTTCGCCCGCCGGATCGCCCGAGCGGTGATGGGTGCCCGGCCGATCGCCACGACCGGCGAGCTCGCCGACGTCGTCCGGGGTGCCATTCCCGCGGCGACCCGGAGGACCGGTGGCCATCCCGCCCGCCGGGTCTTCCAGGCGATCCGGATCGCGGTGAACGAGGAGCTCGACCAGCTCGGCCGGGCCATGGACGACGCGCTGGGGGTGCTCCTCCCCGGCGGCCGCTGTGTGGTCATCGCCTATCACTCCGGTGAGGACCGGCTGGTGAAGTCGACGTTCGTCAGGGCGTCGACCGGGGGATGCACCTGTCCGCCCGGGCTCCCGTGCGCCTGTGGGGCGGACCCCCGCTTCCGCCTGGTGGTGCGCGGTGCCCGGCGCCCGACCGCCGAGGAGATCGGGCGCAACCGCCGGTCCGAGGCGGCACGCCTCCGGGTCATCGAGCGGATCTCCGACGGACGTGCCGTGGGAGCGGTCGGGAACGGCGAGGTCGCCTGATGGCGGCGGCGGGAACCGCTGCCGCCCGGAGACCGCGCCCGGCACCGGCGCCGGCAACGTCCGGCCGCCCCCCGGTCCGCCTCTTCGAGCCCGCTCCCCGACGGAGCCGGCGGCGCAGCCGCCACAGCACCGTGGTCGCGGCGGCGCTCATCGTCGGGAGCCTCCTGGCGGTGGTGGTGGGGGACGACCTGGTCGCCCAGGACCAGATCGCCATCGCCACCGTCGGGCAGCAGACCGCGGCGGCGGCGGCACGCCAGCAGCAGCTCCGGATCTCGGTGGCAGAGCTGTCGGCGCCGCAGGTCATCGTGTCGGAGGCCGACCGGCAGGGGTTGGCACCGGCGACCAAGGTGGTGGACCTCCCGCCGGTACCGCTCGCCGTCCCGCTCGCCGTCCCGAACACGGGACGTCCGGTGACGGCGGCACCCACCGCGGCCGGGGCGGGCAACAGCCCGGCCGCGCACCCACCCGTCGCGGCACCGTGAGCCCCGCCGCGCTCCTCAGCCGGCGTTCGCGCGCGCTCCGGCTACTGCTGCTGGTCGTCTTCGCCGCGCTGGTGATCCGGCTGGTGATGGTCCAGGAGATCTCGCACGGGCACTATGCGGCGCTCTCCAGTGCCGAGCTGACCCAGACCGTCCCGGTCCCCGCCGTGCGCGGGGGGATCTACGACCGCAACGGCGAGGTGCTGGCGGAGTCGGTGACCAAGCAGACGGTCGTCGCCGATCCGTACCTCATCAAGGACCCGGGAGCGATGGCGGCGAAGCTGGGACCCGTCCTGGGAATCCCGGCCGCTCAGCTGCGGTCCCTGCTGACGGAGAACTCGGGGTTCGTCTACCTGGCCCACCGGGTGGCGGACGCGACGGCCGCCAAGGTGACGGCGATGAACCTGACCGGGATCAACCTGGTCCCCGAGTCGCAGCGGGTGCTGCCCGACGGTGGCCTCGCCTCCCCGGTGATCGGCACCGTCGGGTCCGACGGCACCGGCCTCTCCGGGCTCGAGTACCAGTACCAGTCCCTTCTGGCGGGGCAGGCCGGTACCAGGAGCCTCCTCGAATCGCCGGGCGGAGTGGCGCTCCCCGGCGCGGCAGCGTCCCCCGGCAAGGCGGCCAAGCCGGGAACCGGTCTCGAGCTCACCATCGACTCCTCGCTCCAGTTCGTCGCCGAGCAGGCGTTGGGTGCCGAGATCGTGGCCTCCCATGCCGCGTCGGGCATCGCCATCGTCATGGACGTGAAGACGGGGGACATCCTGGCCATGGCGAACCTCCAGGCCGCCGGTTCGGGCACTCCGGCGGTGGCGCCGGCATCGGGTTCTGCCTCCGCCGCCCATTCCGGACCGACCTACGCCCCGTCGGTCACCACCCTGCCCGCCGGTGTGACCGAAGCCTCGTCGAACCTGGCCCTCACCCAGGTCTACGAGCCGGGCTCGGTCTTCAAGCTCGTCACGTTCTCCGCCTCCCTCCAGGACGGCGTGATCACGCCGAACACCGCGTTCACCGTCCCCGGCGCGCTCCCACTCGGCAACTACGTGTTCCACGACGCCGAGTCCCACGGCACCGAGACCCTCACCGCCACCCAGATCATCGCCCGTTCCTCCAACATCGGGACCATCGAGATCACCGAGGCGTTGGGCAAGGACCGCTTCCTCGCCCAGCTGGCCAATCTCGGCTTCGGGAAGCCGACCGGTCTCAACTTCCCCGGCGAGTCCCAGGGGCTCATCCCGACCCGGTGGACGGCGAGCGCCATCGGGTCGACGCCGATCGGGCAGGATGATGCGGTGACCGCACAGCAGCTTCTCGACGCCTACAACGCAGCGGCCAATGGGGGGGTGATGGTCGCCCCGCGCCTGGTCCGGGCCACCGTCTCGCCCTCCGGCGTGACGACGGCGACCCCCCCGTCCCCCACCAGGCGGGTGATCAGCGCAGCTGCCGACGCCGAGCTCATCCCCATGCTCGAGCGGGTGGTGACCAGCCCGAACGGCACCGGCAACCTGGCCGCCATCGACGGGTACGCGGTGGCGGGGAAGACGGGCACCTCCCAGATCCCCAACCCGAACGCGCCGGGGTACCTTCCCGGTCAGTTCTACGCCACCTTCTGCGGGTTCGCCCCCGCCCAGCACCCCGTCCTGTCCGCGGTAGTCATCCTCAAGCAGCCGACACCGGTCTACGGGGGATCGGTGTCCGCCCCGGTGTTCTCGACCATCATGGAGTACGCCCTCCATCACTACGGGATACCGACCACGATCACCGCCACCCCCTCTGCGGCCGCCGGCGCGGTCGGAGGCACGGGGTCGACGGTCGTGCTGCCAGCGGCCACGGCGTAGATGCCGCAGTGCGTCCGGACCCGGTGCCGGAGATGAAGCTCACCGACCTCCTGGCCGACGCCGACGTCCAGGTGGCCGGGTCCAGGGGCGACCTCGGTGCGGTCGAGATCGGATCGGTGGCGATGGACAGCCGAGCGGTCACCCGGGGCGCGCTCTTCTGCTGCGTTCCGGGGGCGGAGACGGACGGGCACCGGTACGCGGGGGAAGCGGTCCGCTCGGGCGCTGTGGCGTTGCTCTGCGAGCATCCGGTCGACATCGACGTCCCCCAGGTCGTGGTGGCCACCGGCACCATCCGTCCGGCACTCGCCCGGGTCGCAGCCTCCATCTTCGGGCATCCGGACCGGGCGATGGCGACGGCGGCGGTGACCGGTACCAACGGCAAGACGACGACCGCCCACCTGCTACGGTCTGTCCTCGAGTCGCACGGGACCCCGACCGGTCTGGTCGGGACCCTGACCGGCGCCCGGACCACCCCGGAGGCCCCGGATCTGCAGGCGACCCTGGCCGGCTTCCGTGACGGAGGTCGGCGCGCCGTCGTGATGGAAGTGTCGTCCCACGCGTTGTCCCAGCACCGGGTGGACGGTATCCGGTTCGATGTCGCCGCCTTCACCAACCTCAGCCATGAGCACCTCGACTACCACGCCACCATGGAGTCCTACTTCTCAGCCAAGGCGAGCCTGTTCGTCCCCGAACGCTGCCGCGCGGCCGTCGTCGACGTCGACGGCCCCTGGGGGCGCAGGCTCCGGGACCAGATCCGGGGTGTCCCGGTGCTTGAGGTGCGCCGGTCCGAAGTGGACGGGCTCCGCCTGGGAATCGACGGCTGCCGCTTCCACTGGCGCGGACACCAGGTGGCCATGCGGCTGACCGGGGCGTTCAACGTCGACAACGCGCTGGTCGCAGCCGCCGCCGCCACGGTGCTGGGGGTTCCGGAGGGAGCGGTCGCAGAGGGACTTTCCTCGGCCCCGATCCCCCCGGGCCGCATGGACGTCGTGTTCCCGGGTCCGCCGTTCGCGGTGCTGGTCGACTTCGCCCACACGCCGGACGGGCTGGCGGCACTGTTGGGGACGGCGCGGGAGCTCGCCGGCGGCGGACGGGTGGTGTGCGTGTTCGGGTGCGGGGGGGACCGCGACCGGGCCAAGCGCCCCCTGATGGGGGCGACGGCCGCGCGGCTGGCCGACGTGGTCGTCCTCACGTCCGACAATCCGCGCTCGGAGGATCCGCTGTCCATCATCGAGGAGATCCGGGCAGGCATCTCCGGCGGGGCCGAGGTGGTCCGGGATCCCGACAGGAGCAGGGCGGTCGCCGCCGCCCTGACGCTCGCCCGGACGGGTGACGTC
>JAJYYG010000007.1 GCA_021801235.1 Actinomycetes bacterium | reverse complement strand
AGGATGGGGACGGCGGCGCGGTCGAACTCGATGCGGGTGTCGCAGGCCGCCTGTCCGAGCACGTCGAGCAGTGCGACGGTGTGTGCGTCGGCTTGTGCCCGCCACCGCTCGTCGCCGAGAAGACGATCGTAGAACTCGCAAGCCACGGGGTATGTGCCTGGGTCGCACTCCAACCCGCCGAACGAACGCCACTTTCCGTGGTGGCCGCCAACCACGCAGTCGAAGCCGGTTGGTTCGGCGCCGGTGACCTGGCGCAGGAGTACCGTCGACGCCACTTCGTGCCTTGCCACGAACTCGCGCTCCCTCCCTGGAGAGGGACGAAGGAGCGGCCCAGAGGGGATCCAGTAGCCCGATTCGCGGAGTAGCTCCGTCTGGGCTGCAAATTCGCCTGCACGCCTCCCGACGAGCTGCCCTTGGAAGGTTGGACTGATCTTGCCGAGGTCGTGCAGTCCCGCTGCGGTGACGACGACCTGCTCGAACGAGCAACCGGTTCCGGCGAGCCTGCCGTCCATCTGGAGAACCAGGCGCTCGGGCATCCACGACCGGAAGATCGCCTGCGCCGTCGCCGCCGAGTCGAGCAGATGGGCAAGGAGGGGGTAGCGGAAAGCCCCGTCGTCTCCCCACTTCCCCCAGATCCCGAGGTCAGGACGGACGGACACAGTATGCGGTACTGCGTTCGGGGCGGCCACCCGACCAGTAGAGCATGTGGGTGTAACCATCGGGTAGTGGGTCAGTTTGAATCCAGCGGCCCTGGAATTCTTCCGTTCGCAAGAATTCCCCGCCAATTCTCGAATTCCCGTGATCTGCCGCCATCTATCAGCGCATGATCGCTGTGCGCCAACCACGAGGGACCCCGAACGGCGGGCAGTTCGCCCCACAGGCGAACCCGGAGCCCGACCTCGACCTCGACCCGGCCGGGATGCTCTCCGGCAAGCAGGCCGTCGAGAGCATCTTCCCTGACGGGGAGTCGCAACGTAGGCGGCGGGGGCACAAGTTCCTGCGACAGTCCGACGTCGAGGCCACGCCGCCGCTCTACTCTGGCGAGGAGATCCCCTTCCCGGACAAGGTGGTCACACTCCACTACTTCTCCTCGAACTGCGATTGGTACGTCGCCGAGCTCGACCGGGAGACGGGGTTGGCGTTCGGCCACTGCGACCTGGGGATGGGATTCCCGGAGTGGGGGTACGTCGACCTCCGGGAGCTGGAGGGGGTCGCGACCCGCTGGGGTCCGGTCGAGCGGGACTGCTACTTCACCCCCGGCCGGGCCGCCGACCGGATCGCCGCCGTCAGCTCGGACGCAGACCGCTGACCGCGGCCCAGATGCCCCGACACCCCTGGAACTCCCACTTCTGTGACCTCGTCGGCGCCGCCATGGCCGGCCGGGCCGCAGCCGACCTCCGTCCCCATCTCCGGTCGTCGAGGGCGGCGATGGGGATCGCCGCCCTCCCGACGTGGGCGTGGGTCGCTCCGAAGACCCCGATGGGCAAGAAGCAGCGCGACCGGGACACCGGTGGCTCGCTCTCGTTCCCGGTGAGGATCGACTGGGAGCAGAACGTGATTGCCGTCCGGCGGGGTGAGTCCCTCCAGGTCCCCTGGTCGGCCTCCGGTCTCGGGGTCCAGCTCGCTGGGACGATCACGGTGACTGCCAGCCCCGAGGCGTACGACGACTGGGACGAGGGGCGCCACCAGCACCCCGACATGCCAGTCGACCTCCATCTCCCCCTCTTGTCCTACGGCCTGGCGATGAGCAGGCTGAACAGCCTGGTCGAGCTGGGATCCCAGGCGAACTGGGGCCTAATGGAACACCTCCGGACCTACGTGGAGGCCGTCGCCTCGAAGGCCCGGAGGTACGTCGCTGCCGAGATCAGCGGGGAGACCGACGCACTGTTCGTACCCCAGGTCCTCGACGACATCGGGCTGGAGGGCGTAGTCGACTCGCTCGTCTACGGGCGCCCCGGGGAGCCGGGGAGCCGGGTCACCCGGCTGATCGACCGGTGCATGCAGCCGGGCACCTTCCGGATGGTCGACCCCCTGCGGTACGTCTCGATTGCCCTCAGGCGAGACGCCGAGGAGGAGGTCCGAAGGGTGATCGGCGACCCCCACATCGGACCGAAGGTCCGGCACCTATACAACACCGGCCGGCATGCCAGCTACGCCGACTTCGTGGCCGACTACAACCGCGCCTACCCGTCGGACGACCTCGGCCCGGCGCGAGCCGCCGCCGCCGTCGGAGCACGCCTCTTCCCCGTCGGAGTGGCAGCCCCGAGCGAGCTAATCGAGAACTACGCCGACCAGGCCGACTAGGGCTCGCCGCCACGCAACCTGACCGACTGCCAGCAGAGAAATTCTCTCGAATCCGAGACAACTGCCGCCCTCTGACCGGGCATGGAGTACAGGGGGCAACCGCAGCAACCGCAGCACCCGGCACCACCCCGTCCGAGGATGTCGGCCTGCGTGCCACAGCGGTGCGAGTGCGGGGCGAAGCGGTGGTCGATCCACCGCGACCAACAGGGGAGCCGGGCTCCCGCTGAGTTCGTGTGCGCCATCTGCGCAGCCATCGGCCGGACGTTGCAGATACCGCCGGCGCCCCCGACAGGGTGGGCATGAACGGCACCTCCGCAGGAACCCGGTCCACTGTTCGCTCAGCCACTCGGCCAGCCGCCCGGCACAGCCCGATCAGCGACGCCAACGACGAGGCGGCCCGGGTCGTGGCCCAAGCAGTGCTGGCGGGGGAGCTGACCGAGGCAGAGGGCCGATGGAAGATCGCTTCGATCGTATTGACCGAGGACATCCCGGCCTCCGTCAGTCGAGAGATCGTCTCGGAGAACCGGCAGCTCCAAGCCGACGCCGAGGAGCACCTGCGCGCCCTCCTCATCGACAAGATCGCGGGCACCAATCCCAACCTCGACGTCCAGAGGATTGCCAACGGGGCCAGCATTTCCGGCTGGTCTCGCCAGTTGCTCCGGTCTCCCTTCGCCCGCTTCCACGTCCTGGAACTCGGCCGAGGGCACAAGTCCCGGCCTATCCCCGTCGACCCGTTCGACCGGAAGATCGTCGACTCCTCGTGCGTCGACTCCGAGTGGAGTGGACCCCAGGGGGAGGAGAGGGCGGAGTCGTTCCTCTCCGCTGCCGCCGCCTACGCCAAGACCGCCAGCAACCGTCGCGCGAACGAGCGGATCCACCTCTCAGCCAGGACGCTCTGCCGCACCTATGGGCTGTCCTCCCCCCGCCGGTGCGTCTACCTCCCCAACCGGGTCGCCCTGCTCGCACGGTTGGAGGGGGACGAGTGTGCGGTCCAGGACGACGTGATGGACACCATCGAGGACATGGACCATGGCTACCGCGGCCTGGCAGTGGTGTTCGAGGGATGGTCCTTGGCAGAGCTCTCGGAGATCGCCGAGGTCCCCGCGATCGCCAGCCAGCGCATCGCACTCGCCGCCCTCACCCCCTCACCCCCGCCCGTACAGCCCCACTGCTCGGCCCTGAGGAGTGCGCTCCTCGCCTCCTACCCGGAGGTCGGTGGGAGCCATGCCGTCGGGGGGCTGGTCCGCCGGTGGGTCGACGTGACCACCGAGGCGTGCGGGTCCGAGTACCGGGCCGGAGAGGCCGTCGAGCCCAAGCCGGCAGTGCAGCGGGCCAAGGACGAGCTGGCCTGGCACCAGACCGTCGTCTCCCTCGTCCAGCGAGGCGTGGAGTCTCTCGGGGTCACCCCGGCCCAGGTCGCCCAGACCTTGTCGGCGATGATGGAAACCATCATCGAACCGTTGCAGCCGAGTGATCGATAGTGAGCGGTCACTCATGCCACACCCCTTCTCGGGGTTCCCTTGCGGGTTCTGGCCTCACCGGAGGCGGCCTTCCGAGACTGCGAAGGTCTTACGCTCCCTCCTCCGGTGCCGGATGGTCCGACATCAGAGCCGAGTCCCCCACCGCTACCGGTGGGACTGCTGGGCTTCGGGGCCGCAGCTCCAACTGAGCTGCAACTGGCAATGTCCGGCCAGTCGCGGAGGTTTTTTGCTGCATTGGCGTCTCGGTCAACCAACTCGCCGGTCAACACACAGACGAGTTGTTTGGCGAGCTTCTTCGGCTCGATCAACCGACAACCACACGCGTGATGGATCTTCGATGAGGAGAACCAGCGGTCGGCGACCGTCAGGGTGGTTCCTCTCCACGCCATCTTGTAGGTGAGCTGTGGCCTGATCTGGCCGAGTGCAGCGTCAGACACGGACCGCCGGAATGCCCGCCGGCCCATGCTCTTTTTCATGGCAGCGAGGTCGAGATCTTCGATGACCACCTCGCTGTAGGTGTCCACCAGCATCGTGGTGAGCTGGTGGGATGCCTGCTTGCGCAGGGAGACGCATCTCCGGTCGAGGGATGCGAGCTTGGCTTTCGCCGCATCATGTCCTCGGGATCCGGGGATACGCCTGATCTGTGAGCGGCCCACCCGACGGCGCTCGACGAGCGTCGCCCGCAGTGGAGCGGGGTTCTCGACTTCGGTGATGTCGCCGTTCGAGTCGGCGATGGTGGCGAGCACCCGTAGCCCGAGGTCGACCCCCGCACGGCCATCCTTGGTCGGACCCGGGCGTGGGTGGTCCTCGACGAGACAGGAGAACGAGACAAACAGCCGTCCCCATCTCTCTTTCAGGGTGGCGTTGAGGACTCGGGCCTTACCCGAGTGGACCAGGCGTTCGAGGCGGCGGGTGTTCTCCATCGACCGGAGGGCACCCACCACCGGCAAGGTGATGGTCCGCCGATCCGGCTCGACCCGCATGACCCCGGTGGTGAAACGCACCCTGGCCTGGTCTTTCCTGCGGGACCGGAGCTTCGGGAACCCGACCTTTCTACCCTTGCGCTTGCCGGATTTTGAGTCAGACCAGTTCTTCAGGGCGACACACAGGTCGGCGATCCCCGTGGAGTACGCCTCCTTCGAGTTCTCACCCCACCACGGGGCGACGGTCGTCTTCTCGGCGTTGAAGCGCTTGCGCAGGGCGTAGAGGTTCCACGGCACCGATGTGTGGGAGGGATCGACCTTCTTCGCATCCATGTCGGCCTTCACCTGGCCGAGCGCCCAGTTGTAGGCGAACCGGCGACCACCGAAGTGCGAGCGGACCCGGGAGGCGGCCTCGGGGTCGTCCGGCCAGGCGACCTCGAACATGAATCCCCGAGCGATCCATCCATCGGGGATGGCGAACTTCCCCCCAGGGGAGCGTTTCTTGGGCGTGCTCGCCACCTCGGCCGCTGTTCCGTTGAGCGCCGCCACCTCAGCCATCGTGACCACCGCCGCTCGTGGCCACTTCGACAGCCTTGG
Organism: Actinomycetes bacterium; assembly: GCA_021801235.1. Taxonomy (GTDB): domain Bacteria; phylum Actinomycetota; class Acidimicrobiia; order Acidimicrobiales; family RAAP-2; genus DASZIT01. The sequence goes on along the minus strand of JAJYYG010000007.1, from coordinate 95,409 downwards.
CCGCCCGGTGAGCGGCCGAACGCCGGCCGTAGAGGCGAGCGCACAGCGAGGTCATCAGCTCGGTCATGTCCCGCACCAGGTCGTCGTCGACTTCTCCGTCATCGACTATCACCATGCGGCGATTCCCGGCATCCAGGGCGCCGGCCACGTACTCTGCCCCGAACCTGGCGAAGCGGTCCCGGTGTTCGACGATGATGGTCGTCACCGTGGGGTCTCGAAGGAGTCCCAGGAACTTCCGCCGCCTCCCGTTGAGTGCAGAGCCGACCTCGGTCACCACCTGATTGACCGAGTAGCCATTGGAGGTGGCCCAAGCAGTCACTCTCGCTACCTGGGCGTCAAGGTCGGCCTTCTGGTCAGCCGAGGAAACGCGGGCATAGACGGCGGTCGTCCCGTCAGGTTGCGGGCCAGCGCCAGACAGGCTCCCGACCAGAATGAGCCCGCCCACCCGCCGTGCGGGGACCGGCAGCCGGCCTTGTCGGAACCACCGATAGGCGGTCTGGGGATGGATGTTCTGGGAGTCGGCCCACTCAGCCAAGTTCATCACCGCTCAGTGTGGATCGGAGGTGTGACAACTGTTCGCACCCCTCCAGGGTTCGGCGGAGGAGTCGGGGCGCCGCTTCCGTCGCAGCTAGCGCCGGTGGCGGAGTTCGGCGGGATGACCGCCTCGGCCTGTGCCATCGTGATGGGCGGGTAGAAGAGCTCAGACGGAAACTTGTTGATGCTGTCGTAGCTGAAGGCCATCACGTTCATCTGAGTTCCGGAGACGCATGCAGTACCTGAGCCGGCCAGCGTCCAGGCAGCGGTGAGCTCGTTCTCCTGGTGGGGGATGGAGGACATGTACCCGAGGACGATGTCGCCTGCGGTATACAGGTCCCCGCCGAATTGTGTACTGGTCGTCGCCCCTTGGTACGTCGGAGGGCCTCCCGGAGTGGTGCCGTTCACGAGTGCTGCCGTCGGGCATGTCGGGTACGTTTCGGTGCACGGGTGGGTGGAGATGTACTGCGACTCCCACTGAGCACTGGGGTCGTCCCAGCGGTTGTTGCCGTCGCCGCCTGCGGGCGGGTTGTTCAGGTTGGTCTCGTAGTTCACGTACGCCTGGGCCATCGCGTCCAGGTACTCGTTCTCCTGGAGGGGAGGGCTGCCGACGGCGGCCCGCTCCTGGTTCAGGTACTGGATAGTCTGGGTTCCCATGAGCTGCTCGACCGGAGTGGCCCCCGGCGTGGCGAGCCGAGGAGCCGGGGCCGAATCTGCGACGGTGGCGGTGACTGCACCGGTCGGCGACGGCACGGTGATCAGTGCGATGCCAGCGACGATCGTCGCCGCTCCCGCGATCCGTCCGATGTTCCTCTTCAGGTTTCCGTTCTTCATGACCGATTCCTCTCTACCGTCTCTCTCTCGATCTACTACTCACCCCAATCGCTTATGGGACCGCTTGACCTGATCGGCGCGTGTCCGCGTACGTTCCGTCTTGGCGGGGAGAACCCGGGTTGCATGCCAGCCGGTTCCTGACAGAAGAGGGCACCTACGAGCTGGAAACTACCAGAGCAACCCCCGTGGTGACGGGTTCCACCGGTCACCACAAGTCCAACATGGACAACGAAGTACCGATGAACGGTCTCCCAATGTGCAGGGACCACCTCCAGCGATTCCCGCGATTGATTGGAGTTAGGCGAACGGGTCGTCGTCGGGCTTCGACGCCGTCGTCCTCGCTGCTGCGGCCGGCAGACGGAAGGCGGGAGGCTCGGCGAACGGGTCGTCGTCGGTCTCGATCGCCGACACGGGATCTGACTGGACGGGATCTGACTGGACAGCCCAGTCGAGCGCCCAGTCGCCGGCAATCTCGGTTTCCGGTGGCGGGTCGGGGACATCCCACGGGTCCTGCTCCGACTGCGGGGGCAGCTCCGGCACTGGGGCTGGGACCGACGAGTCGAAAGGTCCCGCTTCCAGGCCGTCCGGACGATCCAAGTCGTCCAGGTCGTCCAAGCTGAACTCCAGCTCTCCGAGGTCGACCTCGTCGGGTGCGTCCGGCCGGGTCGGCGCCAGGGATTGGACGGCCGCTTCGCCGTCCGGATCCAGCACCGCCATCCCCGTGTCTGCGCGGCGGTTGAGGAAGGGGGTGAGGTCGAGCACCTCGTCGGCGGCGAGCGGCTGGAGTCGCCGGGCGATCTCCTCGGCAAACTGCTCAGAGGTGGCGTACCACCCCTGGATCACCTGGCCCACCGACTCGATCGACTCCCAGATACCCCTCCCGATGGGGACGGGCGACCCGATGTCGGGGGCCGAGTCGAACGACCGGAGCGCCGACATCCGGTCGCCCGGGGACGTGCTCCCCAAGAGGATGCGCGAGAGGTTCGACTTCAGGTCCCCGCCGCCGGCGATACCCTCCATGGAGGCGGCCATGAGCTTCTGGGTCCCGAGCAGCACCGTCACACCAGCACTGCGGGCCTCACGGGCCAGCTTGCCCGTGTACACCCCGATGGTCCGCCGATCGTTGGCGTCCGCCAGTTGGGCCAGCCGCTCCGCCTCCAACTCCGGGTCGTCGATCTCCCTGCGTTCGACCTTGTCGGCGGTGATGAGGGAGGTGAACTCGTCGATCATCACCGTGATCGGGGGAGGTCGGATGGCCTCGGGCAGTTCGAGGTACGAGCCGGCGCCATGCGCGGCGTTGACGTCCTTGCGCTGCACGACCTGTTGGTAGATGGCCCGCAGCGCGGCGGCGGAGTCGGCGACGGTCGTGAAGATCCCCTTGGCGTAGGGCCGGATGAACTGGAAGTCGGCGGCCCCCTTGCTCGGGTCGACGATGTAGATGTCCGACCCCTTGATCGCCGCCCCGTAGAGCACCGACCGGGCCGTCGTCGACTTCCCCGATCCGGTGCCACCGATGATGGCCGCGTGTACCGCCCGGGTCGGGACGAAAGAGACCGGCTCGCCGTCCACCCCGGTGGCGAACGCATACCCATCCACCTGGTCCGCCACTGCGAAGTCGAACGGGACCGAGTTGGGGAGGGGGTTCTCCCTGCACGCCCGGATGCGGACCTGGGTCGGGCCATTGGGCGAGTCGAGCACCTCCACGTAGGCGTTCCCCGTCGAGGTCCGCAACTTGGGGGTGGCGGCGCGCACAGCGGACACCGAGAGACCCGGCGGGAGGACGAAGTCGAGGACCATGACGGCCCGGTTCGCCGGCATGGCGTCGGTCGCGGCCAGCACGGGAACCCGCCCGGTCGACCCGACGACGCCCGACGCCAAGAACGCCTGCTCCCAGTCGAGCGAGGTGATGAGCTCCCGATCGGAGGACCTGGCCAGGTCCTCGTCGGCCAGCACCCCGCCGAAGTACATCAGGCAGCCGTCGTCAGAGTCGGTCACCCGTACCCAGGGAACGGCCAACGACTCGGCGATCCGCTGGCCCTGCCCCCGGAGCTGTCCGGTGGTGACGTTGCCGTAGAGGCGCAGTGCCACCTCCCACGCGTGAACATCGGCGCCGAGATTGGTGAGCGGGCGGGTGTCGACCACCTCCGGTGGGGGCAGCTTGATGGTGGCGAACACCTGGTTGACGATCCCCGACAGGACCCACCGGTTGGCGGGGGACGCCGAGGGGACCAGCCACTTCGGCGTCAACGGGACCGGGTCGTTGGACCAGTAGACGCAGAGGGCCTGAGGATGGCGGTCCCCGGGTCGACCGCCCTGGTTGGCGTCGTACCAGCCGGTGATGGCGACGAACTTCGCCCCCTTCAGCGCGCTGGCCAGGTTCTCCTCGACGCCCTTGTACTCCCGGGGGTTGTTCCCCTCGTTGACCGCAAACGCGGTGCGGTGGACGACGGACCGGTTGGCGAGCTCTGCCTGCGCCACCGTCTTCGGCTGGACCTTGGGGATGTTCGCCCCCTGCTTCAAGGTGTTGGTCCACACCGCCCGCCATCGGTCCTCCAGAAGGAGGTTGGCGACCACCACCCGGTACGCCGGGTCGACGTTATCGCCGTCTTCGCTCGCTCCGAAGTAGATCGTCCCGCTGCGGTGGTCGATGACGGTCGTGGCGAGCACGGTGGAAGCGAGGGCGTCCGTCGAGTTCTCCCGGAGGTACTTGGCCCCCAAGTTGACCGGATACGTCCAGTCCGTCTTCCAGACGGCTCCGCTCTGCGGTTCCGGCTCGATCCCCGGCTCCGGCTCCCCGTACGACTCGGGTTGGTCGTCGAAGCCGCCGTCGGGCATGGGGCGGGCCTGGCTACCGTCTTGGCCCTCCTCCCGGATGGCTGCTGCCAGCGTGCCCTCCGGACCGCCCGGGGGGACCTTCATCGCACTCCAGAGCGAGCCGAGGGCTGACTTCACAAAGGAGGGGCGGACAAGCTCCACCACCCGGCCATCCCTCGACGAGGTGGCTGCCTGGTGGAGCTTGTCCATCAGGTCGTCGCTCTCTACGCCCCCACCGTGGATGTCCTCCGTCGACACGTTGGCCGGCTCGGGGAAGACCCCCATGCCGTGAGCCACCCAGGCGAGTGCCGATCGGATCCACAGGTCGGCCAGCCGACAGTCAGCCTCGTCCTGGGTCTCGGCCTCCTGCGACCTGCGCCGCCTCGCCCCGTCGTCGGGCATGACCCCCGGTGCCGAGAGGTCGGGCGGGCTGAGCGCCGGCCACGCCACCACCTGGAACCTCGTCCCATTCCAGGTCCCCGGGATCGGGTTCACTCCGTCGGTGTCCGGCGCCGAGAGCACCGCCACCTTCATCCCGGCACCGACCATCGGGTCGAGCCGCTTCTCCAGCTTCGTGAACTCGATGGCGCCCAGGTGGGCGGGAGCCTCGAACGTGTCGACCACCACCTCGGCCGGCCCGCCCGCCGACTGGTAGTTCGTCGTCTTCCTGCTCACCAGCACTGGGGGGATGTCGTACTTCAGGCTCTCCCATCGGCTCTTCCACTGCTCCCTCGCATCGGTGACCACCCGCCAGTCGGCGAGTGCGACCTGCTTCCAGAGCGGGCCGACGAGAGCGAACGCCCCACCCAGCCCGAAGAGGAGCCACAAGACCAGCGGGTGCCACATCGGGAGGCCCGGGTGGACATGGGAGTGGGCGGCCGGCTGGCCGAACCCGGGGCCGTAGCGGTAGGCGGCCAGGGTGGCCACCACCCCGGCGCCGAACCCGAGGCCGAACCCGAAGATGGAGCCGACCACCACCCCGAGCGGGTGCTCGTCGAAGGTGTCCTTCAACGAGTCCAGCCGGACACCCGGGTTGTCCGATCCCAGTGCCCGTCTCCTGGACCCGCTGACTGCCACCACCATGACGAAGGCCGCCACGGCGTCGATGATCCTCCCGTCGGAGCGGGGGATGGACTTGGAGCCGATCACCGGGAACAGGTAGCCGACCGCCGCCGCCCAGAGCCCGGCCAACCAGGCCGCCCGGACGGGCCACGAAGGGGTCATGTCCTGGATCGGGAGGATGAGGGACGTCTGGAGCTCCTTGGCGGAGCGGTAGGTGGAGAGCTTGCGCTCCTCGGCGGCATTGGCCGGCGACGGGTACCCGTTGGCGTCCTTCTTGCCCGTCAGCGGAGGGGCCTGGATCATCCAGGCAGCGACGATCAGGGCCACCCAGAGAACGGGGAGCCCGGGGAGCCGGAACCACGCTGCCACACCGATGCCGACCACCCCCACGACCACGATGACCGGGGTGACGTCCCGCTCGGGCATGTTCCTGCGTCTCTGGGCCATACCCCAGACCATGCGTAGCGGTCACTTCTGGGCCGTCTCTTGGAGCCGGTTAGATTCGGCTGCGACGCCCACTCGTTCTGCAAAATCGCCTAGTGCCCGCAGGACGTCGGGAGCCACCCACTTTCGGCCGCGACTCCGCCCCGACACCTTTTGCAACATGCCGCCATCCCGGTCAGCCCCACAGGGCGGTCCCCATCCGATCGGCGGCGTCCCTCTGCGCCTGCTCGACCAGGTGGCTGTAGCGGCTGAGCATCTTGGGGTCCGCATGGCCGAGAATCCGCATGGCGACTCCGGTCGGCACCCCTTGGACGAGTAGGAGCGTCGCTGCGGTGTGCCGGGCGTCGTGCAGTCGGGCCTGACGGACCCCGGCCCGCTCCAGAAGCCGGTGCCACTGACGGCTGTCGAACTCGCTGCGGATGGGGGACCCGTCCTCTTCGGAGAAGACCAGCCCCCAGCCCTGCCACATGCTCCCCGCCCGCAGCCGCTCGCCGGCCTGGCGGGCCTGATGGGTACGGAGTTGCTCGACCATCGGCTGGGGTATCGCTATCTGCCGGCGGCCGGCGCGGGACTTCACCGGAGCAAGCACGGGACCGCCGCCCACCCGCGAGGGGCAACGACCAGGGGTCCGCCCGCACCGCCCGTCGCATCCGTGACGCCACTGGAGGTGCTGCAACTGCTGTCGTACCCGGATTTGGCGAGCCTCCAGATCGACGTCCTCCCAGCGCAGCCCCAGGGCCTCCCCCTGGCGCAACCCGAGGGCTAGGGCGACCGACCAGCGGACGCCATTGCGGTCGTTGGCGGCGGCGGCCAGGACACGTCGAGCCTCCGCCTCGGAGAGTGGATCGACCTCCTCTGGGTCGTACCTCGGAGGTGGCGACAGACGGACGGGGTTGCGGACGATGAGGCCTCGATCCACCGCCGTGGTCAGCGCAGCAGAGAGGGTGCGCCGGACATGGGCGCAGGTGGCGGCGCCAGCGCCGGAGGCCAGGACCCCCGACCAGAGGCCGTCGATGTGGGCGGGGGTCAGCCGGTCCAGCTTGACGGTGCCCAGCTCCCGCTCGATGTGCGACCGGTCGATCCGGTAACCGCGCAGCGTCGACGGACGCACCGTCATGGACCGGTAGTCGATCCATGCCTCCAACCACTGCCCGACCGTGGTCGACGGGCCGCCCGTCAAGCCGCCGGACCTCTGACGTTCCAGTCGGTCGACCTTCTCGGCCACCTCCCGCTTGGTGGTGCCCCGGACGTGCTTGCGGCGGCGCGAGCCCACGGCGTCTGCACCGAAGCTCACGTAGCCATGCCATCTCCCATTCCCGTCCCGATAGATGGAGGACCGCCCGTTGGCGGCCTTGGACCCGGCCATGCGCTCAGGCCGCGCTCAGGCTGGCGACGAAGGCATCCAGACTGGCCCGGGTGACGCACCGCTTCTTCCCGAGACGCACACCACGAAGGTCGCCGGACTGGATCATGTTGAACACGGTGGTCCGCCCGACCCGAAGCTCCGCCGCCGCCTCCTCGACGGTCAAGAGGCTGGCCGACGAAGAGGGCGAGGCCGAGACCATCGTCTTCTCCATCTCGGCCCGGAGCGTCGACAGCTCGTGGACGGCGGCGGACATCGCCCCCTCGATCTGGCGGAGGCGGGCCAACGCCGCGGCGGGGGACAGCTTGTCGGTGGATGGCTTGGTCAGCGAGGTCAGTTCCATGCGACCTCTATCCACCGACGTCGCGGAAGTGTCCCGGCTCTCCCGTCCGTCCCCGTCCAGAAAAGTCCGCCCGGTGGCAACCGCGTGGCAACCACGGCCCGACCGCCCGCCCGCCGGCCATAGACGACACCCACTCTGACCTGGACTTACTGTGGGCGCTGCGGGACTCGAACCCACGACCTGCTGCTTGTAAGGCAGCTGCTCTGACCAGCTGAGCTAAGCGCCCGGGGTGCCAACGCTACCGCCCATGGACGCCAGCAGCTCCCCGAGCAGCCCCGTCGTGGCCGCCCCGATCGGCATGCGCCGCTCTCCGTGGTCCAATGTCACCAGCGCCCGACCGCCGGCCTCGGCCACGACGGCCCCCGCCTCCGTGCACACCAGCATCCCGCCCAGGTAGTCCCACGGACCGAGTGACGACCCTCCGACGACGGCGTAGCCATCCAGGGCTCCCTCGGCCACCGCACAGAGGTCGAGTGCTGCCGCCCCCAGCCCCCGGTACTGCGACCATCCCAGGTGGCGGGGCGGATAACCGGAGAACCCGACGATCGCCTCACCCAGGAGACGGCAGCCCGACGGCCGGATCGCGTGCCCGTCCCGCCGGGCACCCCCGCCCCTGCTCGCCTCGAAGCGCACGCCGGACGCCTGGTTCACCACCACCGCCGCTCGCGGCCCGGATGCATCCACGGCGCAGAGGCTGGTCGCGTACCAGGGGATCCCCCGGGCCGCGTTGGTGGAGCCGTCGACGGGGTCGAGGGCGACGACGACCTCCCGTTCCCCCTCGGTCAGTCCGGACTCCTCGGACATCACGCCGAGGCCGGCGTCGAGGAGAACGGCGAGGGCCGCCTCGTCGGCCGCCAGGTCCGACCGGTACTGCCCCGCCCTCGTACCGGCCAGCCCCCAGTCCTCCAGGTCGGCCAGCACCTCGGCGACCGAGGTCGCGGCACGGTGGAGGGTGTCGAGCAACGACCCGTCGTCCATGGGGTGACGTTACCGAAGACGACCGACGACCGGTAGGATCGGCTCCCTGTGGCTGTCATCGATGTTGCCGGGTACGTGGCCGACCTCAAGGACCATTCGGTCGACCATGGTTTCCACGTCCACGACGAACGGCACTTCGTGGAGACCTACTCGCTGCGCCAGGTCTGGGAGGTCGAGCTCCACCCCGAGGACGGCTGCGGGGGGCCCCTCGACATCCATCTGGCTCTCGAGGTGGACCCGAGGACACTCCTGGCGTTCGAGGACGCGGTGTTCGGCCTCCCCGACGACGAGGAACCTCCGGACGAGTTCCACTTCCCGCTCACCTTCACCTGGGCGCTCCCCCCGCTCCCCCACGGGCCGGACCTGCTGCGGCTGGCCATCGATCTGGCCGGGGTGGGTGGCATCGAGCTCCCGCTCGAGGTGTCCGCGATCGACTCCTACGCCTCGGCGACCGACGCGGCGGAGCGACGCCTCACCATCGTGGCCCGCTCACCGGTCTCGCTGACGCACATCCTGGCCGGAGAGGAGATGATGTGCGACGTCTTCGACCGGTGCCTGGCCGTGAGCCGCTACCTGCTCGATTCGTCCGGTAGCTGGCTCGGATGAGGACCCGGGGCCGGTTCGGGAGGGCACTGCCCCGTTGGGCGCTGGGCCTGGCGGTGGTGCTCGGCGGAGGAGCCGCCCTCACCGCCTGCGGGGACGGTGGGGTCGCGCTGGCCCGCCAGGCGTGCGGGCACATCCACCAGTCGCTGACCCTGACCGACCAGGCGTCGCGGACCGGTACGGACCCCGCGCTGGCCAACGATCTCTCCCAGCAGGCGTACCTCCAGCTTCGCGAGGCGCTCCCCCTGGCGGCACAGGCCGCGTCGCAGAACGGGCAGTGGCAGGCGCTCATGACCACCATCTCGGAGAGCAACCGGGTCCCCGAGAGCGACCTGGTCACCGCGCTCACCGCCCAGTGTGCGATGGCGAACAGCGCCAACCCGGGGTTGCCGCCGCCCCCGTCCTCCGTCCCCCCTCCCGCCGTGGGACCGACCGGCTCCTAGACGGCGGAGGCGCCCGACACCAGGGGGAGTCGCCCGAGCCCACCCGAGACCCGGGCGACGATCGAGGCGACCACGAGGGCACCCCCCGCCCGCGCCCGCCCGAGCCCCGCCCGAGCCCGCCCGAGCCCAAGGCGATGCTCAGGGCGATCCCCTGCCCGGCTCTACGCGAGACGGTGCCGACGATCGCCGGCCGGACGCTGCGGTGGGGATGGTGACGGCGGGGCTCGCCGCCACCCGGGTGGACGGAGTCAGCCGCTGGCCGGCCATCTGAAGCCGCCCGAGCCGGACCACCTCGGGAAGCACCCGGGCGGCCAGCCACTGACCGGCCGCCGCGGTCGGAACGATGTGCACCCCGTCGGCGTCGCGGATCTGGACCCCGTCCAGGGAGAGGGAGAACCTGCCGCCCGGGCAGAGCAGGGCATCGAGGTTGAACACCTCGACCGTCGACGGATGCTCGGCGGCGACCTGGTCGACCATGGCGTTGTACTCCGCCAGGCGCACCGGCGAGTCCTCGGGCCACGGCTGCCCGTCGGGCTGCTCCCCGGAGCTGAAGCAGGGGGCGTTCATGAACAGCACCAGGGCCCCCGTCGACGACGCGGTGGCGACCGCCTGCTCCAGCGACTTCTTCAGGATGGCGTCATAGGCCGGCTGACCGATGTGCATCCACTGACCGTCGATCAGCCGGTCGGTGACCTCCCACCGGCCCACCAGCACGATCGACACGTTCGGCCGGAACTGGCGCAGGTCGCCGGCCCACTGGGCCGGCCACTGCTGGTCCACCGGCGTCGACGAGTTGCACGCCGCGGTCATCGTCTCGGGTACCCCGTGGCCCAGGTACTCGGTGCTCCGCACCACTCCGCATCCCACGATGGCCCCGTTGTCGATCTCCACGTCGTAGCCCTGCAGGGGGTCGTCGAGCAGCATGGCGAGTCCCAGCCGCGAAGCGACCGAGTCGCCGAAGATGGCCAGCTTGACCGGGGGACCCTGGTACTGGGCGCCCACCTGGCGCCCCACCGGCACCGGGGCGGCGTCGGCCACCGTCGGCAACGTGGCCGCCACCGTGACCGCCACCACCACCAGGAACGCGGCCGACGTGGCCAACCAGGCCCGCCACTCGGTCAGCGTGCGCATCCGGCCGCGCCGGATCGGCTCCTCCACCGCGTAGAAGGACGCGGTGGCGACCGCCAGGGTGACGCCCATGCGGAGCGCCAGGAGCGGGTACCCGTAGAGGTGCATGCGGGCGGCGGACAGGGCGGCGAACAGCGGGAAATGCCACAGGTAGGTCCCGTAGGAGATCCTGCCCACGTACTGGAAGACCGGGTTGCCGAGCGCCCGCGAGACGCCGCCCAGTTGGTTGGTCACCGCGGTGAAGATGACCACGGCCACCCCCACCGCCACCAGCAGGTAGCCGCCCCGGTAGAGGAACGGGGTGGGCGCGCTGAGGTGGGACCAGAGATACGCGAAGGCCGCGATTGCCGACCACCCCAGCACCTGCAGCCCGACGCGCGCCCACCGGGGGGTGATCTCCCAGGCGCTGATCGGCCGGAGCGCCGGGCCCCGTCGCCGACGGAGATCGCGGCGGTGGGAGGGCGGGTTCGCCATCCCCGCCGTGCCTGCCGACGGATGGGCCCGGGCGGTCCGCGCCGCGGCAGGTCCGGAACCGGGCTCCGCCACCACCGGAAGCGGACGGCGCCGCTCCGCCCACAGGGCCATCCCGATGGCGAGCGCCGCTCCCACGAGGAGGTCCTGGGCACGGGTGTCGGTCCCCTCGTAGACCCGCATCACCGACGAGGGGCCGTGGTAGAGCAGCGCCATGTCGACCGCCGAGGCCACCGCACCGACGCAGGCCGCCGCCATCAGCGGCCACAGGCGCCGGGCGGGGCGCAGGCGGTTACCGATCCAGAGCATGCCGAGGACCACCGGCGGCCAGACCAGGTAGAACTGCTCCTCGATCGAGAGCGACCACATGTGCTGCAGGGGCGACGGTTGGGCGGTGAGGTTGAAGTAGTTGGTGCCGGCGTAGATGAAGTGCCAGTTCGCCACGTAGAAGAGGGTGGAGAGGGCGTCGAGCCGGAGGTTGGCGAACTCGCCCGGGGTGGCCAGGAACCGGGCGTAGAGCGCCACGCCCAGCAGCATCACCAGGAGCGCGGGCAGCAGGCGACGCGCCCGCCGGGCCCAGAACTGGCCAAGGCGGATGGTCAGCTTCTTGCGCCACTCCCCGATCAGCAGGGACGTGATCAGGAAGCCCGACAGGACGAAGAACACGTCGATCGTCAAGAACCCCCCGCCGAGGATGGGGGCGCCGCCGTGGTACATCATCACCCCGAGCACCGCCAGCGCCCGCAAGCCGTCGAGGGCGGGGATGAACCCGAAGACCACCGGCCGGCCGCGCCGTCCGGGCCCGGCCGCGTCCGTCGCGGTGGCCTTGGTGGCCGCATGGGCGGCGCGGCTCACCGGGACGGTCTCCGCGGACCTGGAGCGACGGGACCGGCCCCGGGCTCAGGGCCGCAGCCACCCCGCGACCGACCGGAGCTCCTCACCCGCACATTGTCGCAGAACCCTGACGGGAGCTGGCGCCACCAGCCGACATCTGCCACCGGCACCCACCACCGGGCATCCGCCGCCGGGCACCGGCACCCGGCATCCGCCCCCGGAACCGGGGCCCGGCGGCCCCCCGGCCGACCGGGGAACGTCAGACGTCCGGCGAGTACCCGGCGGGGAGGTTGATCGTCTTCTTCTCGAGGAACAGCTCGAGGCCGTCCTCGCCGAACTCACGCCCGACCCCCGACGCCTTGTAGCCGCCGAACGGCGAGGAGAAGTCGATGGGGATGTTGGAGTTGACCATGTAGGTGCCGGTCCGCACCTGGCGGGCGACCTTGACCCCGCGGTCGTTGTCGGCGGTGAAGACCGCCCCGCACAGGCCGTAGTCGGAGTCGTTGGCGATCCGCACCGCGTCCTCCTCGCCGTCGTAGGGGATCACGGAGAGCACCGGACCGAAGATCTCCTCCCGGGCGATGCGCATGCCGTTGTCGACGTCGACGAACACGGTGGGCTCGACGAACCAGCCCGAGTCGAGGCCGGCGGGCCGCCCACCGCCGATCGCCACCTTGGCCCCCTCTTCCTGGCCGATCCGGATGTAGCCCTCGACCCGCTCGCGCTGGCGCTCGGCCACCAACGGGCCCACCTCGGTCGCCGGATCGAGCGCGTCCCCCACCTTGAGCGCCCTGACCTGTTCGACCAGGGCGTCGGTCACCTCCGCGTAGCGGTCCCGCGGGGCGAGGATGCGGGTCAGCGAGATGCACGCCTCGCCGTTGTTCATGATGGCGTTCGGCATCAACAGCGGCAGGCTGGTCTCGAGGTCCACGTCGTCGAGCAGGATGGCCGCCGACTTCCCCCCGAGCTCGAGGCTGCAGCGCTTCAGGTTGGCGCCGCACGCGGCTCCGATCTTCCTGCCGGCCGCGGTGGACCCGGTGAACGACACCTTGTCGACGCCCGGGTGGTTCACCAGGTGATCCCCCACCTCGCGCCCGGCGGGAACGACGCTCAGCACCCCGGCCGGGAGGCCGGCATCGGCGAGGATCTCGGCCAGGCGGTTGGCGTCGAGCGGCGTCTCGGGGGCCGGCTTGAAGACCACGGTGCAGCCGGCGAGCAGCGCCGGGGAGAGCTTGGCCGCGGCCAGGAAGAGCGGCACGTTCCACGGGGTGATCGCCGCCACCACCCCGACCGGCTCCTTGGTGACCATCACCGGGCCGAGCAGTCCGACCTTCACGGTGTCGAAGGCGAACGTCGAACCCAGCCCGGCGTAGTAGTCGAGGATCATCGTGGGAGCGAACACCTGGGCCAGAGACCCCCACGACACGGGCGAGCCCATCTCGTTGGAGATCAGCTCGGACATGCCCTGCATGTCATTGCGGATCGCCTCCGCCGCCTTGGTCAGGACGACGGCACGCTCGGTAGGCGTCATGCGGGGCCACGGCCCTCCCTCGAACGCCTGCCGGGCCGCCGCCACCGCGCGGTCCACGTCCGCCTCCCGGGCCTCGGGGACCCGCCCGACCAGCTCCCCGCTGGTGGGCGAGTGCACGTCGAACGTGGCGTCGGAGGACGGTCCGACCCACTCCCCCCCGATGAACAGTCGCTCGTACGCGTGCATGACCCCTCCCTCGTCGAAGGAGAACCTGTTCTCCTCCCGCCCCGATGGTAGCCAGCCACGGGGTCCCGGGGACAGCCCGACGGCCTCGCCGGCGCGGCAGGCGGCCGGTACGCTCGGGCCGCCGGACCCCCCGGCTGCCGTACCGGGCCGTCGCAGCCGTCGCGCCGGTGACCCGCACCACGGTGATCCGCACCACGAGGAGGAGCCGTGCTCTCACCGCTCGACGACTACCCGGTCCACCAGATCTCCGAGCCGATGCGCCACGTGGGCACCTCGGACCGGAACTTCTACGACCGGTACTACTTCAACATCCACGGGGCCGCCGGCGTCCACGGTACCGACGACGAGCTGTTCGCGGTGGTCGGGGTGGGTCAGTATCCCAACCTGTCGGTGGCGGACGCGTTCGTGTCGGTGCTGTGGGGCGACGACCATCGGGTGGTGCGGTCGTCCCGGACGCTCGGTGCTGACCGGATGGACGCCTCGGTGGGGCCCATCCGGGTCGAGGTGCAGGAGGGGTTGCGCCGGGTGCGGGTGGTGGTCGAGCCGAACGAGCACGGGATCGAGCTCGACGCGGTCTACGACGGGTTCTCCGAAGCGCTGCTCGAGTCCCGTCATTTCGACCGTCAGTTCAGCCGGGTCACCTTCGACTCCACGCGGTTCGCCCAGGTCGGATCGTGGTCCGGCACCCTCAGGGTCGGTGACCGCGAGCAGCACCTGACCCCCGACCGCTGGTGGGGGACCCGGGACCGGTCGTGGGGGATCCGCCCGGTGGGCGAGCCGGAGCCACCCGGGATCAGGGCGACCGACACCGGGGCGGGGTTCTTCTGGATCTACGCGCCGGTCCGCTTCGCCGACCACGCCCTCGTCACCATCGTCCAGGAGCGGCCCGACGGCGAGCGGATCCTCCAGGACGCGCACCGGGCCTTCCCGGTCGGTGCCGGCCGCGCCCCGGAGTGGCTGGGCCGGCCCGAGCACGAGCTCCGCTTCGAGCCGGGGACCCGGAGGGTCGTCGGCGCCACCCTGTCGTACTTCGGACCCCACGGGAAGAGGGCGGCCGAGGTCGAGGTGGAGACCCTCCTGGCGTTCCCGCTCCTGCTCGGCACCGGCTACGGGCTCGAACCGGAGTGGAGGCATGGCATGTACCAGGGAGACCTGGTGGTCGAGGGGCAGACCATCCCCCCGGTGGATGCCGGCTACATGAACTGGGGGTTGACCGAGTACGCGGCCCGGTTCACCTGCGACGGCGAGGTCGGCTACGGGATGTTCGAGTGCGCCGTCATGGGACCCCACCAGCAGTACGGGTTCACCGGCTGGGAGTAGCCGCCTCCCGGCCCGCCGGACGGAGACCGTCCCAGCCCGTCCGTTCGGCACACCAGGCCCACAGTGCCGAGCCCGCGGCCACGAAGCTCCCATGGTCGAGCCGGGTCCACGGGACCTTGTGCTCCCAGCGGGGCCTGCGGTCCAGCCAGAAGCGTCCGGTGGTCGACGCGCCCTCCGGCGACGACGCCAGCCAGACCAGGGTGTCCGCACCCTCCTCCTCGGACCGGAGCAGCGGCCCCATCACCCGCGAGAACCCCGGGAGCCCGGACCGGATGCCCGGGGTGTCGGCCCACCCCGGGTGCATGGCGTTGACCGTCACGCCCCGTCCCACCAGCCGCCGGGCCCACTCGTGGAGCAGCACCAGCTGGGCGCGCTTGACCCGGGCGTAGGCGACCGTCCCGTCGTAGGCGTCTGGGGGCATCTCGAGCGCGTCGAGGTCGAACCGCTGGGTGTACATGCCCCCGGAGGAGACCTGCAGGACCCGGGCGGACCCCGCCGCCTCGAGGGCGGGCAACAGCAGCCCGGTGAGGAGGAAGGGCGCCAGCAGTTGGGTGGCGACGGTCACCTCGGACCCGTCGGGGGCCGTCCGGTAGGAACGGGTCAGCGCCCCGGCGTTGTGCACCAGCACGTCGAGGCGGTCGTGTCCGGCGGTGAACGACTCGGCCAGCCGGCGCACCTGGTCGAGGTCGCTGAGGTCGGCGAGCAGGTAGTCGACATCCGCTCCGGGCGCCGCCTCGACGACGTGGGATACCGCCCGGTCGGCCCGTTCCCGGCCCCGGGCCGTGAAGCGCACCGTCGCCCCGGCCCGGGCCAAACCGACCGCAGCGGCCAACCCGATGCCCGACGTGGCACCGGTCACGAGCACCGTGCGCCCGTCGAGGCGCTCCGGCGGATCCCACCGGGCGGTCCGGCTGCGGACCATCGGGCCGATCCTCGAGAAGCTCCCGACCACCGTCGCCTCGAGCACCTCGTCGACCAGGCGGGCGGGTGCCGTCCCGCTCACGGCGCCGCCTCTCCGGCGTCCGCCTCCGCTCCGGGCGCCCCGCCCGCATCGGTCAGGGCGCGATGGAGCCCGGCGAGGCCCCGGTCGGCGATCCGCCGGAAGGGGACGGCGAGGAGGGGGTTCGCCAACGAGGCCACGCCGGTGAAGCGGAAGTCGGCGTCGTAGGTGAGCGTCGTGCCGCCCGATGTGGCCGGCTCGAAGGTGATCGTGTCCTCCGAGCGCATCGACCCGTGGGTGCCGAGCAGTACGACCCGCTCCGGCCGCCGGTACTCCACGATGCGGTAGTCGAACGGCGACGTGCGGACCCCCGTCCGCACGTGGAGGCGGAAGACGCTCCCCAGGCGGACGGGTCCGGCGTCGAGCCGCTCGGCTCCGGTCACACCGGGGTCCCACTCCGCGGCGTTGGAGAACTCGGCCAGGTAGTCGAAGACGTCCTCGATGCTTCGGGTCGTGGACACGGTTCCCCGGTAACGCGCCATGGTCGGGCCTCCTCGGCGGATCGTCCGGCGGACGGTCCGGCTACATTTAGTAGTAAATATACCGGCCGACGACGGCAACCGATCGGGAACGTTCGGCGCCGTGGGGGCATCCGCTCCCGGGGTCGGATCCGAAGCACACGGGAGGAGCCGGGCCTGATGACCGGGACGCCGCGGACCCGCCGCCGGCGTGACGGGACGGGACGGGACGGGACGGGACGAGACGCAGTGCATGACCGACGACACGATGCAGCGAAGGAGCCGACCACTCAGATGCGGATCGCCATTGTAGGAACCGGTGTGGCCGGGCTGACCTGCGCACACCTGCTGGGCCGGCGGCACCAGGTCACCGTGTTCGAAGCCGACCGGAGGCCCGGCGGCCACGCCCACACGGTGCGGGTCGACCTCCCCGACGAGACGCACGAGGTCGACACCGGCTTCCTCGTCTACAACGAGCGGAACTATCCCGGACTGGTCCGGCTGTTCTCGGAGCTCGGCGTGGAGACCAAGGCCAGCGACATGAGCTTCAGCGTCTCGGACGACGGCACCGGCATCGAGTGGAAGGGGACCTCGCTCTCCACCCTGTTCGCCCAACGGCGCAACGCTGCCCGGCCGGACTTCCTCCGGATGCTGGTCGACGTGGTGCGCTTCAACCGCAAGGCCCGGCAGCTGCTCACCGACCCGGAGGAGGACCTCTCCCTCTCGTTGCGCGACCTCCTGCGCCAGGGACGCTGGTCGGAACCGTTCGTCGAGTGGTACCTGATCCCGATGGGCTCCTCCATCTGGTCCGCCGACCCGACCACCTTCATGGACATGCCGGCGGTGACCTTCGCCCGGTTCTTCGACAACCACGGCCTCCTCACCTACGGGGACCAGCCGTCGTGGCGGACGGTGAGCGGTGGCTCGCGGCGCTACGTCGAGGCCGTCCTCGCCCCGCTCGGCGACCGGGTCCGCCTCTCGTCACCGGTCGAGAAGATCACCCGGCACGACGGTGGGGTCGAGCTCCTGTCGCCGATGGGGCCCGAGCGCTTCGACCACGTGGTGGTGGCGGCCCACAGCGACCAGGCGCTGTCGCTCCTGTCCGACCCGTCCCGCCTCGAGCGCGAGGTGCTGGGGGCCATCCGCTACCAGCCGAACCGCGCCACCCTGCACACCGACGAGCGGCTCCTGCCCCGCAACCCGCGGGCCTGGGCGAGCTGGAACTACCATCGCCTGGTCGACCAGCCGAGCCTCGCCACCCTCACCTACCGCCTGCGCAGCCTCCAGGGCATCGCCAGCCGCCACGAGCTGCTGGTCACGCTGAACCGCGACGACGCGATCCGGGAGGACCGCGTGATCGCCGGGTTCGACTACGCCCATCCGGTCTTCGACCCCCCCGCCATCGCCGCCCAGCGGCGTCACGAGGAGCTGAACGGGGAGCGCCGGACCTGGTTCTGCGGCGCGTACTGGGGGTACGGCTTCCACGAGGACGGGGTGCAGAGCGCGCTGCGGGTGTGCGCCCGGCTTGCGGGGGAGACCCTGTGAGCCTGCTGCCGCCTCCCGAGACGACGGCGCGGGTCCCGCCGGTCGCCCGACCGGTCGGCCCGGACACCGAGCTGCGGTCCGCCCTCTACGAGGGCACGGTGACCCACCATCGGTTCGAGCCGGTGGACCACCGGTTCCGCTACCGGATCACCATGACCTACCTCGACCTCTCCGAGGTGGACGCCCTCTGCCGGCGCCACCCCCTCTGGTCGGTCGAGCGCGCCAACGCGGTCTCCTTCCGGCGGCGGGACTACCTCGGGGACCCGTCCGTGCCGATCGACACCGCCGTGCGCGACCTGGTCGAGGAGCGCACCGGCCGGCGCCCGACCGGCCCGGTCACCCTCCTCACCCACGTGAGGACCTGGGGGTGGCTGTTCAACCCGATCAGCACCTACTACTGCCTCGGCGAGGACGGCACCTCGGTGGAGACGGTGGTGATCGAAGTCTCCAACACCCCGTGGCACCAGCGGACCGCCTACGTCCTCCCGGGGACCGGGACCCACCTGGTGGACAAGGCGATGCACGTCTCGCCCTTCCTCCCGATGGAGCTCACCCACCGGTTCGTCGTCGGCGAGCCGGGCACGGAGCTGGTGCTCGGCACCGACGATCTCGAAGACGGACGGGTCGTCTTCGCAGCGTCGATGCACCTCACGAGAGTGCCCGCCACCCGCCGGGAGCTGGGGCGGGTGCTCTGGCGGTTCCCGCTGATGACGGCACGGGTCTCGTTCGGCATCTATCGTCAGGCCCTGAACCTGCGCATCAAGGGCGCGCCCTTCTACCGTCATCCGGACAAGAGAGGGGACGGGAAGAGGGGGCACCGATGACGCCACAGCTCGCCGGACCGTCCGCCAGGCTCGTCAGATCGCTGGGACGCCGCATGCGGGGAGGCACGCTCGTGCTGACCGACGACCGAGGCACCTACCGGTTGGGCAGCGGGACGCCCGAGGTGGCGGTGACCGTCCACGACCGCGCCGTGTACCTGGCACTGCTCCGGCACGGGTCGATCGGGTTCGCCGAGACGTACGCCACCGGGGGGTGGGACTGCGACGACCTGCCCGGGCTCGTCACGCTGCTCACCACCGCTCTCGAGCCGGTCACCGCCCTCCAGGATCGCGTCGGCCTGGCCTCAGCGAAGGCGGGCGACTGGTGGCGCCGCCTGCACCCTCCGGATGCGCCCACCGATCGGCGCAACATCCGGGCGCACTACGACCTCTCCAACGAGTTCTTCGCCCTCATGCTCGACGAGACGATGCTCTACTCGGCCGCGGTGTTCGAGCGGCCCGGGATGAGCCTGGCCGACGCCCAACGGGCGAAGCTCGACCGGCTCTGCACCAAGCTCCACCTCGGACCGGACGACCACCTGGTCGAGATCGGCAGCGGCTGGGGTGGTCTGGCGATCCACGCCGCCACCCGCTACGGGTGCCGGGTCACGACGACCACCATCTCCGACGCCCAGTTCCAGCTCGCCTCCAAGCGCGTGGCCGAGGCCGGGCTCGCCGACCGGGTGACCGTCCTCGCCGACGACTACCGGGACCTCACGGGCACGTACGACAAGCTGGTCTCCGTGGAGATGATCGAGGCCGTCGATTGGCGGCTCCACGACCGGTTCTTCGCCACGTGCGCGGGCCTGCTCCGACCGGGAGGCCTGATGGCACTCCAGGCGATCACCATCGACGACCGGAGCTACGAGCGGGCGAAGAACACCTCCGACTTCGTCACCGAGCTGATCTTCCCCGGGGGGTGCATCCCGTCGGTGGCGTCGATCACCCGGTCCCTGCGGCGGTCGACGCCCCTGGTCGTGGTCGACCTCGAGGACATCGGGCGGCACTACGCCGAGACCCTCCGGCGGTGGCGGCGCAACGTGACCGCCCACCGGGACCAGATCGCCGGGCTCGGGCTCGACGAGGCCTTCCTGCGCACCTGGGACCTCTATCTGGCCTACTGCGAGGGCGCGTTCCTCGCCCGCCACATCAGCGACGTGCAGATGGTGATGGCGATGCCGGGCTGGCGGCCGCCTCTCACGACCCGGAGCGCGTGAGCTCCACCAGACGCTCGACGGCGGCGACCGCATCCGCCCCGGTGACCCCGGTGTAGGCACTGGCCCCGAACCCGGCGGCCGCGGTCGCGTCGCGGACAGCCGCCCCTCCGACCAGGACGGGGACCGGGTCGCCCGAGCCTTCGGACCATGCGGCCAGCGCCCCGACGGTCGTCCGCGCCGCCTCGAGGCCGGCGGGCACGGTGACGCCGATGAGCACGGCCACCAGGCGCCCGGTGGCCGAGGCGAGCGCCACCGCCTCGACGAAGGATGCCGGCGGGGTGTCCGGACCGAGATCGACGACCTCGAAGCCCACCTGGCGGAGCAGGTCCGCCACGACGGCCACCGGGATGGCGTGGCGCTCCCCCGCAGGGGCACCGATCACGACCGTCCCGCGCTTGCGCCCGCGTCGTGCGAAGCGCGGCCCCAGCCGGCCGATCAGCCGGAGGGCGACCACCGAGGCCCGGTGCTCGTCGGCGATGGAGAGCGCGCCCGCCTCCCACCGGTCCCCGAGCGAGCGCAGCGCCGGGATGAGCAGGTCGAGATAGAGGTCGGCGGGGTCGGCCCCGCCGGCCTGGGCCGCCTCCACCACCGCCCAGGCCCCCGCCTCGTCCCCGGCGACCATGCGGTCCTCGAGACGCACCCGGTACCGCGCCCGGGCCTGACCCGTCCGCCCGGCAACAGGCCCCGACCCGGTGGCGGGCCCCGGACCCGCGAGGGCGTGCCGCTCCGGGGACGGACCCGGTACCAACCGGTCCACCGCCTCGGTGGGCACCCGCCACTCCCCGCCCACCTTCGACGCCTCGAGGCGCCCGGTGCGGACGTAGCGGTAGGCGGTCATGTAGTGGACCCCGAGCACGTCGGCCGCTTCGGCGAGCGTGAGGGTGGCGTCGGGCACGCCGTCTGCTTCGTGGTTGTCAAGCATTTAGCACTAAGCCTACCCGCCTCCACGCCGCAGGAGACCGCGTGGCACACGGGGCCCGACGAACGGACCGTCCGGGCCCGGTGCCGCCGGGGCCGGCTAGGACACCGTGCGGATCGCGTCCGGCTCCCAGTAGGCGCGCAAGGCGGCGAGCCGCCCTCCGGCCGACCGGCGGTAGGTGTAGACCCCGTCCACCTCGACCACCGTGCCACCGGCGAACGCGATGCGGATGATGCCCACGTTCGCCACCTCGTCGCCGCACAGGAACGACTGGTGGATCGTGAACCGGATCGACTCGTTGGTGGCGATGACGTTGTCGTAGAACGCGGCGATCGCCTCGAGCCCCCGGTGGCCCTTGCCCTCGGGGTCGAGGGCGGACGGTCCGATCGGATCCTCGACGACGGAGTCCTCCGTGAACAGGGCGAGCCACGCCTCGCGGTCGTGGGCCTCGACCGCCGCCATCGATGCCTGGCCCAGCTCCCGTGCAGTCCTCGTCATCCCTCCACCTTTCCCATCACGTCGTCGGCGAACCGACGAAGGTTGTCGATCTTGTGCCCGAGCGGCTCGGTGTCCGGCGCCAGGCCGTAGGGCCACCGGAAGCCCACGATGGCGTCGGTGACCCCCTGGTCCTCGAGCCGCCGCACGCCGTCGACGGTGAACGCGTCGGCCGAGATCACGTGGACCTCGAACGGCCGATCGGCGGTCCCCTCCTCGCCGCGGATGCGCCTCAGCGCAGCCAGCAGGCCGGGCAGCTCCTCGGGCGCTCCCCCGCCGTGGAGCCAGCCGTCGGCCCTGGCCGCCCGGCGCAGCGCAGCCGGCGCGTGGCCTCCGACCAGGAGGGGGATCCGCTCGCTCGGCACCGGCGCGATCTTCACCGGCGGGAGGTCGAAGACCTCGCCGTGGAACTCGAAGTAGCCGCCGGCCGACAGTCCTTCCACGATGGCCAGCGCCTCGTCCATCCGGCGCCCCCTACCCTCCCAGGGGATGCCGCAGAGCGCGTAGTCGTCGGGCCACGGGCTCGTCCCGACCCCGAGCGAGAGCCGGTTGCCGGTCATCACCGCGACGGAGGTCGCCTGCTTGGCCACCAGGAGCGGGTGGCGCATCGGGAGCTTCAACACGAACGTCACGAACCGGATCGACCGGGTCACCGCCCCCATGGCCGGGATGAGCGAGAAGGGCTCGATGAACGGCTTGTCCTCGAGGAACTCCCGCGAGTGGTCGGGGGAGAAGGGGTAGGTCGAGTCCGACTCCTGCGGATAGCAGATGCTGTCCGGGACCACCATCGAGTGGTAGCCGGCGTCCTCGGCCGCCCGGGCGAGGGGCAGGTAGTGCGCCGGGTCGACCATCGACTCCGCGTAGGAGAATCGCATCAGCGTTGCGGCCGGACGGCCGGTGCCCCGACCGCTCAGACCGTCGAGGTGGCGAGACCGGCCGCCCGCAGGCGCTCGGCAACCCACGCGACGCCGTTCGGCTTGGCCATCTCCTGCTGCCATCCGTCGAGCACGGACTCCAACTCCTCCCGGGTCGGCACGGCACCGATCACCGTGACCACCACCCGGTCCAGCGGGATGTCCTCCACCTCGATGTCGCCGAACGGGGTCCACGAGTCGGCCTCCGGGACCAGCTCGAGCATGGCGTACAGCTCGCCGGTGTCCTCCACCCAGCTCAGTTCGTACCGGTTCCCCTTGGCATCGAACCACTCGGTGCCGAGCTCGATCTCCGGCGACTGCCGGCGTCGCTCGTCGGCGCTGTAGAACTCCTCGATGTTCATCGGGCTCCCGTCCCCTCGGCACTGCGTCGCTCCGGCCCCCCGGTTGCCGGGATGACCACCCGGGTGACGTTACCCTGCCCAGGAACGGACGGGCCCCCTGGCCGGGTCCGAGGCCCACCGGGTGTCGGTCCACGACGGATCCCCGGAATCAGCCGTGTCCCGGCGGACTCCCCGTCCCGGTGGGGCAGGCAGGGATCGAACCTGCGACCGAGGGATTATGAGTCCCCTGCTCTGACCACTGAGCTACTGCCCCTGACCTGGACGTCCGCCTTCCATCTGCTCCTCTCCCGCGACGGATCCCCTCACGGGGGGTGGCGAGCCGAACGGCGTGCTCCCAGATGGCGAAGGGTACCGGGTCCCGACATGCGGAGCCGACATGCGGAGCCGACATGCGGAGCCGACATGCGGAGCCGACAGGGCGTTCGGTGCGCACCCGGCGCAAGCCCTCCGCACGCGCCGCCCCCGGGCTCCACGGGTCAGACGTGGTGGGGAGGCCGTCCCCGGGACTGCAGCTCCGCCCAGCACCGGTCACACGCGTCGCAGAACCGGTCCCCGTTTCCCTCGGAGCCCGCCGGCCGGTGACGGTCCTGGTGACCGCACACCGGGCAGGCACCGGGGTCCGCTCGGTCGACGTCCATACCGCAACGGTACCCGGGTGCCGGCACGTCGATCGCGCCCGTGGCCGCATCCCCCCGGGCCCGGTGGATTCAGTAGCCGCCCCCGGAAGCAACGGTCGTCGTGGTCGAACTGCCCCCGGACCCGGCGGCCTGTGCCGATTTCACCGGGGCGCCCGCCGCGGACACCACGAACCAGATCCCCTCGATGCCCTGGCCCTGGGTGGCCCCGGGGGTCTGGTCCGCCGAGTAGGTGTAGAGGGGGTGGCCGTCGTAGACGACCTGCTTCGTGCCGCCGGACAGCGTCTTCGTCGAGAGCAGCGACTGCGTCACCCCGGCACCCGCCACCGGAGATCCGCTGGTGGTCAACGGGGGCCAGATCGTGGTGCACGCGCCGGTGCAGGCGCTGTGGGTGGCCGTGTCGTCGACGTTCAGGTAGAGGACCATCCCCGACCCGTTCACCAGGATCGTCCCGTAGGAGGACGAGCGGCTCGCCACGGTCGCCGCCCCGCCACCGGAGGCCGAGGACGACGGCGAGGTGCCGGACGGCGGGGCGGTGGTGGTCGACGCGCTCGAGCTCGCACTCGATCCGCAGGCGCCCAGCAACAGGGCCCCCAGGGCGACCAGGGCCACCAGACCCGTCCGACGGATTCCGATACGTCCTGCGTCCTGTGTCCTCACCACACACCCCCGAGGAGTCGGTCCGGCACCGACGTTCCAGCCGGGAGTGTACCGCCGTGCGCCCCTGACGGGCCGTCGCTCCGGGGGAGAGACTCGAACTCTCAACCTAGCGGTTAACAGCCGCTCGCTCTGCCGATTGAGCTACCCCGGAATGCAGATCCGCCTCCGGCTCGGGAGGCGTGCCAGTGGACACTAGCCGGTGCGCCCGCACCCGTCGGCACCCTCACGGCCCCGGCCCCCTCCCCGTCGGCGCCGGTCGGGTTCCCGCCGGGCTTGCCGAGCGGCAACAATGGGAGGGTGAAACTACGGATCGTCGCTGTCGTCGCCTTCGGGGCCGGGTACGTGCTTGGGTCGAAGGCGGGGCACGAACGGTACCGGCAGCTCAGCAGGTCCGCCGCGTCCATCGGGCGGTCGGCACCCGTGCAGGGGACCGTCGTGCTCGCCGGGGACAAGGCGCGGGCGTTGGCATCCCTCGGGGTGGAACGGGCCCGGGACGCCGTCGGCTCCCGCTTGCACCCCCGCACCGACGAGTAGGCAGGTCGGGAGCACCACCGGGCGCCCTGTGCCCGGAGCCCGCCGGCCGGCGGACGGTCGGCCGGTGGACGGTCGGCCGGTGGCTCAGGCCTCGTCGAGGTAGTCGCGCAGGAGGTGAGCGGAGTCCGGTCGGCGCAACTTTGCCAGCGTCTTCGCCTCGATCTGGCGGATCCGCTCCCGGGTCACCCCGAACGCCTTGCCGACCTCCTCGAGGGTGCGAATCTTGCCGTCCTCGAGGCCGAACCGGAGACGGACGACATCTTGTTCCCGGGGCGAAAGATGGCCCAACGCCTCGCGCACCGCCTCGTCCAGCATCATCCGGGTGGCGGCGTCGTCGGGCACGACCGCCCCCCGGTCCTCGATCAGGTCGGACAGGCTGAAGTCGTCCTCGTCGCCCATCGGCTGCTCCAACGAGACGGTGTCCTGGTTGATGCGCTGGATCTCCCGGACCCGCTCGATCGAGAAGTCCACCTGGCGCGCGACCTCCTCGGCGGTCGGCTCCCGACCGAGCTCCTGGAGGAGCTGGCGTTGCGCCCACACGACCTTGTTGATGGTCTCGACCATGTGCACCGGGATGCGGATCGTCCGCGCCTGGTCGGCGATGGCGCGGGTGATCGCCTGGCGGATCCACCACGTGGCGTACGTCGAGAACTTGAACCCTTTGGTGTGGTCGAACTTCTCGACCGCCCGCATGAGGCCCAGGTTGCCCTCCTGGATCAGGTCGAGGAACGCGAGGCCGCGGTTCCGGTAGCGCTTGGCGATGGAGACCACCAGGCGGAGGTTGGCCTCGATGAGGGCCTCCTTGGCCTGCTGACCCCTCCGGACGAGAACCCGGTCGGCGGCTCGCTCCCTGGCAGTCGGCAGGTGCCCGGGATCGGGGGCCACCAGCCGTTCCGCCGCCTCGTTGCCGGCGACGATGCGCTCGGCGAGCTCCACCTCGAGGGCGCCGTCGAGCAGCTTCACCTTGCCGATCTCCTTGAGGTACGTGTGCACCGGGTCGGCCGCCGACCCGGCGAACCGGTCGCCTCCGGCGTAGACCTC
The DNA here is from genome assembly GCA_021801235.1 of Actinomycetes bacterium. Classification (GTDB taxonomy): domain Bacteria; phylum Actinomycetota; class Acidimicrobiia; order Acidimicrobiales; family RAAP-2; genus DASZIT01. Next base: position 69,920 of record JAJYYG010000007.1, on the reverse strand, counting down.
GACTGGGGCCCGCCGGTCGGCTCGGGCCTGGCGGGACCGGGAGGGCCCGGCGCCGGAAGAGACGGTCGGCGGCCGGTTGACGGCCCCGTCGGCCGGATCGCCGGCGTCCCCGAGGGCACGGACCTTGGGGGGAGGGCGGCGTTTGACCGTGGGGGACGATCCTCCGACCACCTGCAACGCCCGAGCGGTCTTCCCCTCACGCGCCGGTCCGGAAGCCTCCCGCTGCGGGGGGACGACGGTCGCCTCGTCGGCGTCGTACTCGAACGCGATCCCCTCCGCCCTGATCCGACCCACCACGTCGCTGATCAGGTCCGCCTCCAGCTCCACGGAGCGCAGCACCGTCACGACGTCGTCCTGGGTCAGCATCCCCCGCAGGCGGCCGAGACGGAGGAGGCCGTCGAGCTCGGCGGCGGGCAGCCCGGGGACCACCCCCGGCGTCAGTTCGGTCGTCTCGTCAGCGGTCACGGTTCCCCCAGGACGGAAGCGTCTCGACCCCGCCCGCTCAACCAGGCTACCAATCGGGCGGTGGCATCCCCCGCCGTCGACGGGTCGTCGAGCTGCTGCAACCAGAGAGTCGCGGTGGCCGCATCCGACACCGTAGCCGCAGCGATGCCCGGTTCGCGGGTCACGACGGCCAGCTCCTGACGGGTGGCCTCGCGGACCAGCTGCAGTACCACCTCCTCCGGCTCGGCGATGGGGTCCTCCACGGCGAGCCGGACCAGGAGCGCGCGCACCTCGGGTTCGGCTCGGTCCACCGCCTGGTGGAGATCGTCGGCGGAGAGCAGCGCCTCCAGGGCGGACCGCTGGAGGTCGTCGCGGAAGAGCACCGGCTCGAGCCACCGGGCGACGTCCTCCGGCCGGTGGATGGCCAGCCGCAGCGCCTCGAGGCCCGGGGGGAACCGCCCGTTCCCACCCGCGGACAGCCGTCCGGCGGTCGGACCCGACCCCGACCGACCCGGAGGGCCAAAGGACGATCCCGGATCCCCGTCGTCCGGGTCGCGGACCCAGTCGTCGCCGGTCCCGCCGGGGGCGATCCGGCCGGGCTCCGGGGGGCCCCCGCTGCCGGTGCCGGGCCGGGCTCCCGCCTTCCCGCGACCGCCACCCTGACCTCCGTCGGGGCGCGGCCCCTCCCTGCGCATCCGCTCGAGGAGCCCGCGCAGGGACTCCGGGGGCAGGTGGCAGCGCCCGGAGACGGCCATCACGTACTGGTCGCGCACCAGGTCCACCGGGTGCTCCGCCACCATGGCCAGGGCCGCCTCGGCCGCCTTGGCCCGGCCCTCCGGCGTGGTCAGGTCGGCGCCGGCCAGCACGCGGTCGACCCGGAAGCCGAGGAACGGCTTCGCACCGCCGATCGCCGCCCGGAGGCGGTCCGGGTCGGTCCGCGCCAGCTCCCCCGGGTCCGAGCCCGGGGGGAGGTCGGCCACCACCACGTCCACCTCGTGACGACGCTCCCACTCGTAGAACCGCGAGGCGGCCGACTGGCCGGCGCCGTCGGCGTCGAACGCGAGGACGATCCGTCGCGCGAAGTTCCGCAGCAACCGGAAGTGCTCGTCCCCCAGCGCGGTCCCGCAGGTCGCCACCGCCCGTCCGATCCCGGCCTCGAAGCAGCCGATCACATCGGTGTACCCCTCGCACACCACCACCTCGCCGGCCGAGATGATGCCGTCCTTGGCCCAGTTGAGCGCGTAGAGGACCTTCCGCTTGGAGTAGACCGGCGTCTCGGACGAGTTCTTGTACTTGGCGGGATCCGGGCTCCCGGGGAGGATCCGCCCGCCGAAGGCCACCGGCTTCCCCGAGGGATCGCAGATCGGGAACAGCACACGGGCCCGGAAGGCGTCCTGGAGCTTCCCCCGGCGGTTGACGAAACCGAGACCTGCGCCGACGGCCAGCTCCTCGTCCAGACGGAGGGCGGCACAGAGGCCGTCCCAGCCGTCGGGGGCCCACCCCAGCCGGAACTTCCGCACCACGTCGCCGTCGTAGCCGCGCGACCGGAGGTAGTCCCGCGCCGCGCCGGCGTCGGGCCCGGTGAGGAGGCGATGGTGGTACCACTGCGTGGCCTGCTCCATCACGTCCAGGTACGGCTTGCGCCGGACCCCTGTGCCGTTCGCCTCACCGTCGTCGCGGATGACGATGCCCGACCGGTCCGCCAGGCGGTGCACGGAGTCGACGAAGTCGAGGTGCTCCGTCTCCCGGACGAACGTGATCGCGTCCCCCTTGGCCTGGCAACCGAAGCAGTAGTAGAAGCCCTCTTCGGCGTTGACGCTGAACGAGGGGGTCTTCTCCGCGTGGAAGGGGCAGAGCCCCACCCACCGCCGACCCTGGCGCTTGAGGGCGGCATGCTCGCCGATCAGGGCGACGATGTCCGTCGCCGCCCGCACCCGGGCGACATCCTCATCCGGAATGCCCATAGGCCACGACGGTACCGCGTCGACCGGTAACCCCGTCCGTGACAGGGTCCCGACCACCCGGACCAGGGAGGCCGCCTCAGCGGCGGCTCCGACCGGCCCCCGGGGCGGCAGTGCGCTTGGCCGCCGCCTTGGCCGGTGCGGTGCGCTTGGCTGTTGCCTTCTTGGCCGGGGCGGTGCGCTTGGCCACCGCCTTCGCCGGGGCGGTGCGCTTGGCCACCACCTTCTTAACCGGGGCGGCAGTGCGCGCCGGCACGTCACCGGCCAGCACGGCCTGGGCCGCCGCCAGTCGGGCGATCGGCACCCGGAAGGGCGAACAGCTCACGTAGTCCAGCCCGGCCCTGGCGAAGGTCCGGATCGACTCGGGATCGCCCCCGTGCTCGCCGCAGACACCGATCTTCAGGCCGGGACGGGTGGCACGACCGCGCTCGACGCCGAGCCGCACCAGCTCGCCGACACCGTCGGGGTCGACCACCTCGAAGGGGTTGCGCTTGAGCAGCCCCAGCTCGAGGTAGGCGGACATCATGCGTCCCTCCACGTCGTCACGGCTGAAGCCGAAGGTCATCTGGGTCAGGTCGTTGGTCCCGAACGAGAAGAACTCGGCCTCCTCCGCGATCTCCGCCGCCCGCAGCGCAGCCCGGGGGGTCTCGATCATCGTGCCGATGAGCACCTCGAGGGCGCCGGAGGCAGGGGCCCTGCGACCCTTGCGACCCTGGGTCGGTGCGCCCTCCTCCAGGGCGGTGGCCACCGCCGACTCCACCCACGACCGGGCGAGCGCGAGCTCCTCGCGGGTCACGGTCAACGGGATCATGATCTCCACGATGGGGTGGCCGCCGGCCGCGACCCTGGCCAGGGCGGCCTCCATCAGCGCCCGCACCTGCATGGCGTAGAGGCCGGGCTTGATGACCCCCAGCCGCACACCGCGGGTCCCGAGCATCGGGTTGAACTCGTGCCAGGCCTTGGCCGCCTCGTAGAGGCGGGCCTCCTCGGCGGTCAGGCCGGTGGTGGCCTCCTTGATGGCCAGCTCCTGGGTGTCCGGGAGGAACTCGTGCAGCGGCGGGTCGAGCAGCCGGATGGTCACCGGCAGGCCGTCCATCGCCTCGAGGATCTCCTCGAAGTCGGCCTTCTGGGCCAGCCGGAGCTGCTCGAGGGCGTGCTCCTCCTCCGTCGGGGTCGACGCCAGGATCATCCGGCGGACCACCGGGAGCCGGTCCTCGCCGAGGAACATGTGCTCGGTCCGGCACAGCCCGATGCCCTCGGCCCCGAGGTTCCGGGCGTTGGTGGCGTCGGGACCGTTGTCGGCGTTCGCCCGGACCCCGAGGTGGCCGGTGCGGATGGCGTCCGCCCAGCCCAGGATGGTGTCGAACTCCGGCGGCGTCTCGCCCTGGGAGAGCGCGACCTTGCCCAGCACCACGGTGCCACTGGTGCCGTCGACCGAGATCCAGTCGCCCTCCTCCACCACGGTGTCGCCGACCGAGAACGAGCTCCCGGCGATGCGCAGGCCCTCGGCGCCGACCACGGCCGGCTTGCCCCAGCCACGCGCCACCACCGCTGCGTGGCTGACCAGCCCGCCCCGGGCGGTCAGGATCCCTTCGGCGGCCAGCATCCCGTGGACGTCCTCGGGGGAGGTCTCACTCCGGACCAGCACCACCGGCTCCCCCGCCTCGGCCGCCGCCTGCGCCGCGTCGGCGGTGAGGTAGACCCGGCCGACCGCCGCCCCCGGCGATGCGCCGAGCCCTCTGGTCAGGACCGTATGGCCCGAGCCGGCGAACTGGGGATGGAGCACCTGGTCGAGATGGTCCCCGGTGATCCGGCCCACCGCCTCCTCGCGGGTCAGCTTGATGGCCCGCTCGCCGACCATGTCGACCGCCATCCGGAGGGCGGCCGCCCCGGTGCGCTTGCCCACCCGGGTCTGCAGCATCCACAGCTTGCCCTGCTCGATGGTGAACTCGGTGTCGCACATGTCGCGGTAGTGGGCCTCGAGCCGGGCGAAGATGCCCAGCAGCTCCTTGTGGATCGCCGGGAAGTGGTCCTTGAGCGCCGAGAGCGGCTCGGTGTTGCGGATGCCCGCCACCACGTCCTCGCCCTGGGCGTTGACCAGGAAGTCGCCGTACTCGCCCCGTGCCCCGGTGGCCGGGTCGCGGGTGAAGCCCACGCCGGTGCCCGACGCGTCGTCGCGGTTCCCGAACACCATGGCCTGGACGTTGACCGCGGTCCCCAGGTCGTGGGCGATGCGCTCCTGGTTCCGGTAGGCGATCGCCCGGGGGCCGTTCCACGACTCGAAGACGGCCTCCACCGCGCCCCGCAGCTGGTCGTCCGGGCTCTGGGGGAACGGCTTGCCGGTGTGGCGCTCCACGATCTGCTGGTAGGCGTCGACCAGGTACCGGAGGAGCTCGGTGGGCACCCCGGCGTCGGAGTCGGTGCCGGCCAGCTCCTTGGCCGCCTCGAGCAGGGTGTCGAACTCGTCCCCGGGGATCCCGAGGACGATGCGGCCGTACATGGCGACGAACCGGCGGTAGGAGTCGTAGGCGAACCGCTCGTCGTCGGTCTGGCGGGCCAGCCCTTCGACCGACCGGTCGTTGAGCCCCAGGTTGAGCACGGTGTCCATCATCCCGGGCATCGAGAACTTGGCCCCCGAGCGCACCGAGACGAGCAACGGGTCCGAGGGGTCGCCGATCCGCTTTCCCATGGTCTTCTCGAGCCGGGCACGGGCCCTGGCGATCTCGGCGGTGAGGCCGTCGGGCCAGCCGCCGGCCATGGCCGCCCGGCAGGCGTCGGTGGAGATGGTGAAGCCGGGCGGGACGGGGAGGCCGAGCACCGACGTCATCTCGGCCAGGTTCGCTCCCTTGCCCCCGAGGAGGTCCTTCATCTCCATCGGGGGCTTGCGGTGCTTGTGGTCGAAGTCGTAGACGAACGGCATCGGGGAGGGTCTCCTGAGCTGGGGTTGCGGACAGGGGTGTGGGCTCGGCACTGCGCAGGCGCAGGGGATCGAGCCTACCCCCCCGCCCGGCGCCGGCACCTCAGCGCGCGTCCAGCCTCCCCCGGAGCTCGTCGAGGAGCCCGTCCACCGGCACGCGCACCTGCTCGGTGGAGTCGCGGTCCCGCACCGTCACCCCGCCGTCCTCCAGCGAGTCGAAGTCGATCGTCACGCACCACGGGGTGCCGATCTCGTCCTGGCGCCGGTAGCGCTTGCCGATCCCCTGGGTGACGTCGTAGTCGACCATCAGGTGCGGCTGCAGCAGCTCGAGGACCCGCCGGGACAGCGGCTCGAGGCTGTCCTTCTTCGAGAGGGGGAGCACCGCCACCTGGTACGGGGCGAGCCGGGGGTGGATCCGCAGCACCGTACGGGGCTCGCCGCCCACCTCGTCCTCGTCGTAGGCGGCGAGCAGGAAGGCCATCATCGTCCGGGTGGCACCGGCCGCCGGCTCGATCACGTAGGGCGTGTACCGCTCGTTGGTCGTCGGATCGAAGTAGTCGAGCTTCTCCCCCGAGGCGGCGGCGTGGGCCTTGAGGTCGAAGTCGGTGCGGTTAGCGATGCCCTCGAGCTCGTCCCACCCCCAGGGGAAGAGGAACTCGACGTCGGCGGTGCCGGCCGAGTAGTGGGAGAGCTCGTCGGGATCGTGGTGGCGCAGGCGGAGCTTGTCGGCGGGGATGCCCAGGCCCAGGTACCAGTTGAACCGCTCGGCCAACCAGTACTCGAACCAGTGCTGGGCCTCGGCCGGGGGTACGAAGTACTCCATCTCCATCTGCTCGAACTCGCGGGTGCGGAACACGAAGTTCTGGGGGGTGATCTCGTTGCGGAAGGACTTGCCCACCTGGGCGATGCCGAACGGCGGCTTCTTCCGCGTGGTCTGGAGGACGTTGACGAAGTTGACGAACATGCCCTGGGCGGTCTCCGGGCGAAGGTAGGCCACCGCGCCCTCGTCCTCCAACGGTCCGGCGTGGGTCTTGAACATGAGGTTGAACGCCCGGGCCTCGGTGAACTCGGTGGAGCCGCAGTTCGGGCAGACGCCGCCGATCTTGTCCTGGCGCCAGCGCTGGTGGCACGCCCGGCAGTCCACCAGCGGGTCCGTGAAGTTGGCCAGGTGGCCCGAGGCCTGCCACACCGCCGGTGGCGAGAGGATGGCGGCGTCGAGACCGACCACGTCGGTCCGGCGTTGGACCATCGCCTCCCACCAGGCGTTCTTCACGTTCCGGAGAAGGTTGACCCCGAGCGGGCCGTAGTCGTAGGTGGAGCGGAAGCCGCCGTAGATCTCGGCCGACTGGAAGATGAACCCCCGCCGCTTGCACAGGCCGACCACGCGCTCCATCAGGTCCTCGGAAGCGGGGCCGCCGGTGGCGGGCGCAGCGGCTCCCTCCGGGCCGGGCCGGCCGGGGTGGGAAGGGGCCTCGTCGGACATGGGGGGAGATGGTACCGGTTGCCCGGACGGGACCGGACCGCCGGCTCCGGCCGGCTGGACCGCGCTCCGGCACAAGGGCGCCGGCTGCTCAGGCGGGGGGCGCCGCGGTGAGGTACTGGGTCACCCGGTTGGCCAGCAGCCGGCCACGCACCGTCAGGACCGCCGACCCGTCTACCCGCTCCACCAGGGGCGCGAGGTCCGGATCGTCCGGCAGGGCGGTGGCGGGGACACCGTGGCGCGTGCGGAGACGCAGCGCGAGCGCTTCGAACGCCCTGGTCTCCGCGCTCAACCGCTCCTCGCCGGCAGTCGCCGTCCGGCCGGCGGCAATCTCCCTGAGGTAACGGTCCGGCGTGCGCACGTTCCACCACCGGCGCCCGCGGCGGTGGGAGTGGGCGGCCGACCCGATCCCCCGGTAGTCGCCCTGGTCCCAGTAGAGACGGTTGTGGCGGCACTCGTGGCCCGGTCGCGCCCAGTTGGAGATCTCCTCCCACCGGTAGCCGGCCGCAGTGAGGATGCGGTCGGTCTCCTCGTAGCGCGCAGCCTGGACGTCATCGTCGGGATGCCGTTCCGGGTCGGCGGCCAGGGGTGTGCCCGCTTCGACCGTGAGGGCGTAGGCGCTGAGGTGGGGCGGCGGCTCCGGGAGCTCGAGCAGGTCGGTGAGGCTCCTCCTCCAGTCGGCGTCCGTCTCGCCCGACGCCCCGATGATGAGGTCGACGCTCCACGAGGTGAACCCGGCACCGGCCACCGCGCCTGCCGCCCGTCGCACCTGACCGGTCCCGTGACGGCGCCCGAGCGCGGCCAGCACGTGTGGAACGGTCGACTGCACGCCGAGCGAGACGCGGGTGACCCCGGCCGCCCGGTAGCGCGCCATCCGGTCGGGGGTGGCGTCCTCCGGGTTGCACTCCACGGTGACCTCGGCCCCCGGGGCCATGGGGACCGCGTCGAGGATGCGGGCGAGCTCGTCGGCGGGGAGGCGCGACGGGGTCCCTCCTCCGAAGAACACCGACGTGGCCGGCGGTAGCTCCTCCTCGCCCACCGCCCTGGCGATCTCCGCCACGCACGCGTCGACGTAGCGCTCCATCAGGTGGTCCCGGTCGGTGTAGGTGGCGAACGCGCAGTAGTCGCAGCGCTCACGGCAGAAGGGCACGTGGACGTAGACCCCGAACGGCGTCCCGCCCACAGCGGCGGGGCGGGACGGGGTGGGCCCGGGAGCCGGCGCGATCACCGGCACCCCGGCCGGGGGGGCACTGCCGGGCCCAGGCCGGCTTCCCCGGCCGCCAACTTGGCGTCGGTCCAGCGGGACAGCGCCTCCAGGCGCTCGGCCCCGTGGTCGACCATGGGGTCCGGGTAGGCGGACGACCCGGCCTCCGGCACGTACCGGCCCACGTAGGCCCCGTCCGGATCGAAGCGCTCGCGCTGGACGGTGGGGTTGAAGATCCGGTGGAAGGGTGCCGCGTCGGTCCCGGTACCGGCGACCCACTGCCAACCGTGGTTGTTGGAGGCCACGTCCCCGTCGACCAGCCGGTCGAGGAACCAGCGGGCACCGCGCCGCCAGTCGAGATGCAGGTCCTTGACCAGGAACGAGGCGGCGACCATCCGCACCCGGTTGTGCATCCATCCCTCCGAGGCGAGCTGCCGCATCCCCGCGTCCACCAACGGGAACCCGGTCGTCCCCTCGGTCCACCGCCGGAACCGCTCGTCGGCTTCAGGGCCTTCGTCCCACCGGAGCATCGCTCCCGTCGCGTTCAGCGACTCCCAGGCGGACCGCGGGTGGTGCCAGAGGACGTCGGCGTAGAACTCCCGCCAGGCCAGCTCGGACCGGAAGGTGGCGGTGCCGGGGGTGTCGGGGAGGAGGTCGAGGACCTGGCGGGGATGGAGGGATCCGAAGCGGAGGTAGGGCGACAGTCGGGAGGTTCCCTCGACGGCAGGCTGGTCCCGCTGGGCGCCGTAGGCGGCGAGCGGACCGCCCACGAACCGCTCCAGGGCGCGTCGGGCGGCCCCCTCCCCGGGCTCGGGGAGGTGCGGGGACACGAGTCCGGTCCTCGGGCCCGGCAGTCCGGACACCACCTCCGCGGGGGTGGAGTCCGACGGGCGGGTGGTCCACCGCCCGACCGTCGCGGCCGGGACGGGCGGCGGCCATCCGTGCGCGGCCCAGGCCCGGGCGAACGCGGTGAACACCTGGTACGGCGCGCCCGACCGCCCGACCACCCTTCCGGGGGAGACGGCGTACGGGGAGCCGACGAGCGCCAGGCCGCGACCTGCCGCCTCCAACGGGGACCGCACCCGCGCGTCGCGACGGCGGCCGTAGGGGGTGCAGTCGCCGGTGGCGAAGACGGTGGTGGCGCCCACCTCCGCGGCGAAGGCCGGGACCACCTCCTCCGGGCGGCCCCGGCGGAGGACCAGGGATCCCTCCAGGGACCGGTCGAGCTCGGCGAGGCTCCCGGCCAGGAAGGCCCTCCGGTTGGCACCCGCCCCGGCCAGGATCCGGTCGTCCGCCACGAACAGGGGGACCACCGGCCGGCCGAGGTCCGCCGCCCCGGCCACTGCGGCCGCCAGCGCCGGGTGGTCGGCGACGCGCAGGTCCCGGCGGAACCACATCACCTCGGCCTTCGCGTCCCCGGACCGGCTCACAGCAGGGAGCCGGAGCGCAGGGACCGCAGGCGGCGGTCGAGGTGCACCTCCATCGCCTCGTTGGCGAGCACCGTCACCTCGTCGCCGGCCTCGGTCCGGCCTTCGGCCAGGACACCGGCCACCCCGCCCCCCATGATCCGGCGCAGCAGCGTCAACGCCTCCGGGGAGACGGGCCGACCACGCCGGCAGGCCCGGCACAGCACCCCCCCCTCCACCAGGTCGAAGGCCACCAGCGCGCCCGGGGCGTCCTCGCCGCACGACACACAGGCGGCGAGGACCGGTTCCGAGCCCTCCAGTGCCAGGACCTTGAGGAAGAACGCGGGGGCGACCATGGGCGTGCCCTGGACCGCCAGGGCGCGGAGCGCTCCGACCAACATGGCGTAGAGCCGGGGGTTGGCGTGGCGCTCCTGGCCGACCTGGTCGACCACCTCGAGCATCGCCATCGCCACCTGCATCCGGTCCAGGTCCTCCCGGACGGGCCGGAAGGTGTCGACCACCTCGACCTGGTTGACGATGTCGAGGTCGCCGCGCCCCTGCCACCCGAGGAGGGCGACGTGGCTGAGCGGCTCGAGGCGGGCCCCGAACTTGGACCCCGTCCGTCGCACGCCCTTGGCCACCGCCCGCACCTTCCCCGACCGCTCGGTCATCAGGGTCACGATCCGGTCGGCCTCGCCCAGCCGGATGGTCCGCAGCACCACGCCGTGGTCGCGGAAGAGGGTCACCCGGACGTCCCTCCACCGCTGCCGGCGGTGCCGGGTGGGTCGGCGGTGCCGGCGGTGCCGGGTGGGTCGGCGGTGCCGGCGGTGCCGGGCGGGTCGGGAAGCCTGCCCGAACGCCCGTTGCCCTGCGGACCGGTCGTGTCCGGCGGCACGATCCCCCGGTCGGTGGGCCGGATCGGGCGGGCCGGAGGCCGGGGGCGGCGCGGCCCGCCGAGCAGGCTGTTGGCCGCGATCAGCACGAGCAGCACCGGCGGGATGACCGCGAACGGGAGGATGGCGGTGAACCCGGCGTGCAGCAATACCAGCACCCCGAGGTACACCAGCACCCCGCCGGCGATGCCGACCCGGATCCACACCCCGCCGGCGTCGTCCCGTGACCGGCGCTCGGAGGGCCGCCGGCCGCCGGCTGGCGGGGTGTCCGTCACGCCACGCCGCCGTAGCGGCGCTGTCGGCGCTGGTACTCGCGCACCGCTTCGAAGAGGTGCTGGCGGCGGAAGTCGGGCCAGAGCACCTCCGTGAAGACCAGCTCGCTGTAGGCCAGCTGCCACAGGAGGAAGTTGGAGATCCGCTCCTCGCCCGAGGTCCGGATCATCAGGTCCGGATCCGGCTGGTCCGGGTAGTAGAGGCGGGAGCGGATGGCCTTCTCGTCGACTTTCGCCGCCGGGACGCCGTCGGCGACCAGCGACCGCACGGCGTCGACGATCTCGGCCCGGCCCCCGTAGTTGAACGCCATGGTGAGGGTGGACCGCCGGTTCCCCGCGGTCAGCGCCACCGACTCGTCCATCCGCCGCAGCACCCGTTTGGGGACCCGCCAGTCGCGACGCCCGGCGAACCGGATCCGGACGCCCTTGTCGTTCAGCTCGTCGCGGCGGCGGGCCAGCAGGCTCTCGTTGAACCCCATGAGGTAGCGCACCTCGTCGGCCGGCCGGCGCCAGTTCTCGGTGGAGAACGCGTACATGGTGATCCAGGGGATCCCCAGTTCGAGCGCACCTTCCACCGCGTCCAGCAGGGCGGCCTCCCCGGCACTGTGCCCCTCGGTGCGGGGCAGGCCCCGCCGGCTCGCCCACCGCCCGTTGCCGTCCATGATGCAGGCCACGTGCCTCGGCACCGGCCCACCGAGGAGGTCGGCGGCGACCACGGAGGGCAGGTCCGCCGACCGGTCCCCGGGCTCGCGGTACTCGGATTGCACAGCTAGCAACCTATAGCCTCCGTCCGGCCGCGCTGTCGGACTCCCCCGCCGTCGGGGGCCCGGGACCGCCGGGTCGGGGTCCCGGTGGGAGGGCCGCGGTTTGAGGCCCGGGAGCCCCGGCGGCTAAGCACTCGGGATGTCCCCGTGGGCCGCGCTGGCCGTCTTCGCCGCCGGCCTGGCCGCCGGCACCGCCAACGTGATCGTCGGGGCAGGGTCGCTCGTCACCTTCCCGGTCCTCCTGGCGCTGGGCTACGGCCCGGTGGTCGCCAACGTGTCCAACAACGTCGGGCTGATCCCCGGCAACGTCAGCGGGGTCATCGCCTACCGCCGCGAGCTGACGGGCCAGCGGTCGCGTGCCGTGGTGCTCGGTTCGGCCTCCGCGGCCGGAGCCGTCGCCGGGGCGCTGGGCCTCCTGGTGCTCCCGGCCAGCGTGTTCCGGGACGCGGTGCCGGGACTGATCCTGTTCGCGGCGGTGCTGATGGCACTGCAGCCGCGCCTGGTCCGGGCGGTCGAACGGCGCCGCGGACGGACCGGGGACGGCGGGGTGGCGCTGGCGGTCGGGGTGTTCCTGACCGGGGTGTACGGCGGCTACTTCGGCGCAGCCCAGGGCGTGGTGCTCATCGCCCTGCTCGCCGTGCTCATCGACGACGGGCTCCAGAGGTTGAACGCCGTCAAGAACGTCCTGGCCATGGTGGTGAACGCCGTGGCCGGTGTGGTCTTCGTGCTCCTCTCCCACGTCGCGTGGCCGGTCGCCGGGCTGATCGCGGCGGGATCGATCATCGGCGGCCAGGTGGGCGGCCGGATCGGCCAACGCCTGCCCGCCGAGACGCTCCGGTGGGTCATCGTCGTGGTCGGCACGGCGGTGGCGGTGGCCCTCGCCGTGGCGTGGTTCTGAGGGCGCACCGGTCTGGCCGACCGGGGGCCGGGAGTAGGGTCGTGGCGATGGCCGACCCGGTGACCGCCGCCCTCGCCGAGGCGGCCGGGTCCCTGCCCGGCGGCGGGGAGGCCCGCCCGGGCCAGACGGACATGGCCGCGGCGGTGGCGGCCGCCATTGCGAACCGTCGGCATGTGGTGGTGCAAGCGGGGACGGGCACCGGCAAGTCGCTCGCCTACCTGGTCCCTGCGGTGCTCTCGGGCGAGAAGGTCGTGGTGGCCACCGCCACCAAGGCGCTGCAGGACCAGCTGGCGGACAAGGACCTCCCCCTGCTGGCCGCCACCGTGCGCGACGACCTGTCATTCGCGGTCCTGAAGGGTCGGAGCAACTACCTGTGCCGGCAACGGATCTCGGAGGTGGGGGGACAGGCACCCCGGCTCGACCTGGACAGCCAGGCGACACCGCCGCCGGGCGCCGGCGACGACCCCCTGGACGACGAGGGGACGGTCACCGCTGACGACGGTCGGCTCGAGTCCCAGATCCGGCGGCTGCTCCGGTGGGCGGACGAGACACTGACCGGCGACCGCGCCGAGCTCGATTTCGAGCCGCACTCCCGGGCCTGGGGCATGGTCTCGACCACGGCACGGGAGTGCCCGGGCGCGTTCCGTTGCCCCTCGGGGCGCGACTGCTTCGCCGAGGATGCCCGGACCCGCGCCGCTCAGGCCGATGTCGTGGTGGTCAACACCCACCTCTACGGGGCCCACGTCGCCAGCGGCGGCGCCGTGCTCCCCGACCACGACATCGTCGTCTTCGACGAGGCACACGAGGTCGAAGACGTGATGACCGACAGCCTGGGGCTGGAGATCGGGCCGGGACGGTTCCGGGCGCTGGCGGCCGGGGCACGAGGCGCGCTCGGCACCGGGGCGCCGGCGGCGGCCGTGGACCAGGTGGCGGAGGCGGGGGAGGTGCTGGAGCGGGCGATCCGCCCGTTCGTCGGACGCCGGATCCCCGACGGGGCGCTGGTCCCCGCCCCGGCGAGCCCGAACAGCGGGGATCCCGGTGGGGAGGGTGCCGGCGGGGACCCCGGAAGGAAAGATTCCGGCGGTGCCGGCGAGCTCGCCGCCGCGGTCGCGCTGGCCACCGGACGGGTGGGGCGGCTGGTGGACCTGCTCCGGCAGGCCGAACGCGAGGCGCCGGACGACCAGGACGCAGCCGAGGTGACACGGCGCGACCGGGCGCTCCGGGCGGCGGGGGCACTGGCCGGCGACCTGGCCCGGCTGGCGGCGCCGACGGACGGGGAGGTGGCCTGGGTCGACGGGGGGAGCCGTTCCGCGAGCCTGCGGGTCTCCCCCGTCGATGTCGGGCCCCTCCTGTCGGAGCAGCTGTGGGACGGGGTGACCGCCGTGCTCACCTCGGCCACCATCCCGATCGGCCTGGTGGGCCGCCTCGGCCTCCCCGAAGCCGGCACCGACGAGCTCGATGTCGGCTCCCCCTTCGACTACCGGGAGCACGCCATGCTCTACGTGGCCCGGTCCCTCCCCGATCGGAGGAAGCCGGAGGCGGAGCCGGCGATCGCCGACGAGCTGGTCTCGCTCATCACGGCGGCCGGCGGGCGCACGCTGGCCCTCTTCACCAGCTGGCGGGCGATGAACGCCACCGCGGAGCGCGTCCGGACCCGGGTCCCCTTCACCCTGCTCACCCAGGGAGACCTCCCGAAGCCCGCCCTGGTCGAGGCGTTCCGCTCCGAGGAGTCCTCGTGCCTCTTCGCCACCCTCGGCTTCTGGCAGGGGGTCGACGTCCCGGGGGCCACCCTCTCCCTGGTGACCATCGACCGGATCCCGTTCCCCCGTCCCGACGACCCGGTGCTGCAGGCCCGCCGGGACCGGGCGGGCGCCGGCGCGTTCGGGGCCATCGACCTGCCCCGGGCAGGCACCCTGCTGGCCCAGGGTGCGGGACGGCTCATCCGTTCCGGCGAGGACCGGGGGGTGGTGGCGGTGCTCGACAGCCGGCTCGCCACCGCCTCCTACCGGCGGGCGCTCCTGGCGCGGGTGCCCCCGATGCGCCGCTCGCTGGACCGATCGGAGACCGAGGCGTTCCTCCGGGAGGTGACGACCGGGGTCTCCGGGCGGAGCGCCGGGGTCACCTGAGCTGCCGCGGGCACGTGGGCCACACGGGTACCACCGACCTCGGGGGGCGCAAGGGGGAACGGGGGGCGCGACGAAGGTTCTCCCCGCGGTCCGGCGAGGGGCGTGGCTCAGAGCCCCAGGCGGTCCAGCGCGTCCTCCCGGTGCTGCCAGCGGCGCTCCACCCGGACGAAGAGCTCGAGGTAGGCCCCGGCGGGGAGCTGGGCACGCACCGCGGTCCCGACGTCCTTGAGGACCGAGCCCGCCCGGCCGATCACGATGCCCTTCTGGGAGTCGCGTTCGACCAGGATCTCGCACCGGATGCGCGGCCACTCCCACTCGGTCACCCGGCAGGCGATGCTGTGCGGGAGCTCCTCTTCGACCCGGTGCAGCAACTGCTCGCGCACCAGGTCCGCCACCCACCAGGCCTCGGCCACGTCGGTGACCATCCCCTCGGGGTAGTACCGGGGACCCTCGGGCATCCGCTCCACGACTGCGTCGACCAGTGCGTCCACCCCGCTGCCCTCGGTCGCCGAGATGGGGAAGTACTCCACGGGGACCGGTCCCGACCCCGGCCGGCCCATCAGCTCGTCCACCACCGCCGAGGCCTCCGCCAGGTGGGTCAGCACCCCGTCGTCCCCGACCCGGTCGATCTTGTTGACGACCACCAGGAGGGTGGGGCCGGGACCGTCCGCCCCGCCCGCCTCCCCGTCGTCCGCCCCGCCCGCCTGCCCGTCGCCCGGTAGGCCCGCCTCCCCGTCGTCACCCGGCACCCCCGCGTCCCCGTCGTCCGCCCCGCCCGCCTGCCCGACGCCACCCGGCACCCCCGACGGCGCACTGGGGCGGGTCGGACGGGACCAGGTCCGGACGAGCGACCGGACCCGGTCCACCCCGTGCGCGAGGACCATGCGGTCACCCGGTCCGATGGGCCCACTGGCCTCCACCAGGGCGAGCACCACGTCGACGTCGTCGAGGGACGAAGTCGCCGACTCGTTCATCCGCTGGCCGAGCGGCGTCCGCGGCTTGTGGAGGCCCGGCGTGTCCACGAACACGACCTGGGAACCGGGGCGGTTCAGCACCCCGCGGACCTGGGACCGCGTGGTGTTGGGGCGGGGCGAGGTGATGGTCACCTTGGAGCCGACCATACGGTTCACCAGGGTCGACTTGCCGACGTTGGGACGGCCGACCACAGCCGCGAACCCGGAACGGAAGGGGACGGTCACCGGTGACTCGCGTCCGACGTCCCCTGCACCCCGGCGCCGGGGAGGGGCGTGATCCGCACCCGTTCGATCCGGCGCCCGCTCACCCGGTCGGCCACCAGCCGGAGCCGGCCGACCTCGACCTCTTCGCCCACGGCCGGGACGTGGCCGAGGAGGTCGAACAGCAGACCGCCGACCGTGTCCCACGCCCCGGTCGGCAGGTGGGCGTCGAAGAGCTCGTTCGCCTCCGACACCACCATCCGACCGCTGACGCTCACGTCGCCGGAGGGGAGCCGCTCGACGGGCGGTTCCTCGACGTCGAATTCGTCGACGATCTCCCCCACCAGCTCCTCGATCAGGTCCTCCAGGGTCACCAGTCCCGCGGTGCCTCCGTACTCGTTCACCACGATCGCCAGGTGGAACTTCTCCGACTGCATCTCGCGCATCAGGGCCGACACCCGCTTCGTCTCGGGGACGAAGTGGGGGGGGCGCATGTGGGCCAGCACCGCGTCGTGGTCCCGGCCGGACCGCGCCGCCCGGATGAGGTCCTTGGTGTAGGTGATCCCGACCACGTCGTCCCCGCCGGGATCGAGCACGGGCAGGCGGCTGTAGCCGGCGGCCAGGGCCTGCTCCAGCACGCCTTCGACCGTCTCGTCGGACTCGATGGTCACCATGTCGGGACGGGGCACCATCACCTCGCGCACCACCGTGTCCCCGAACTCGATGATCGAGTGGATGAGGGCCCGCTCCTCGGTCTCGATCACCTCGTCCTCGAGGGCGACGTCCGCCATCGCCAACAGCTCCGACTCGGTCACGTCGGTCCCGTGCCCGGGCCCCTCGTGGCCGATCAGCAGGTTCGCCAGGCCGATGAGGGCACCGGAGAGCACCCGGATCGGCCAGAACCGGACCATGGCCGACACCAGCGGGGCGCTGAAGAGGGCCGCCTGCTCCGGGTGGTGGACGGCCCAGTTCTTCGGGACCGCCTCTCCCAGGACGAAGATGGCGGCGATCTCGAAGCCGGTCGCCACCAGCACCCCCCACACGCCGAACCAGCGCGCCGCCAGCAGGCCCACCACGGTCGCCACCACCAGCTGGCAGATCAGGACGAGCAGGAGCACCGGGTTCAGGAACCCCTGCGGGTTCTCGGTGAGGCGCACCAGGTCCCGCGCGCCACGCCGGCCGTCGTCGGCGAGGGCAGCCGCCTTTGCCCGGCTCATCCGGACCAGGCTGGTCTCCGCCAGGGCCAGGAGGGCGGAGGCGGCGAGCAGCACCACGACCAGGAGGAGGAGCGCCCCGTCCACCAGGGTGATCCCGGTGGCGGCGAGCGGCGGGCTCATGGCACAGCCCGCGGGGCTCGGCCGCGGCTCATGGCACAGCCCGCGGGGCTCGGCCGCGGCTCATGGCAGGTCGCGATGGTGGCGGGCGAGGAGCTGCTGTTCGCGCTGCTCCATGCGCTCCGCCTCCCCGTCCTCTTCGTGGTCCATCCCCAGCAGGTGGAGGATCCCGTGGACGACCAGGAGGGCGAGCTCGTCGTCCACCGTGACCTGGTGGTCGGCAGCGTTGCGGACGGCGACCGCCGGGCAGATGACGACATCGCCGAGGAGGAGGAGCCGGTCCTCCTCCGGTCGCACCGCCCCCGGTCCGGGGCCTCCCCGGTCGGGGAAGCGGCCGCCGGGCTCCGCCTCGTCCTCGATGGGGAAGGCGAGGACGTCGGTCGGGCCGGGACGCCCGAGGAAGCGCTGGTTCAACTCCGCGATGGTCGGCTCGTCCACGAACAGGAGCGACACCTCGGTGTCGCCGACCACTCCTTCGGCGGCGAGGACGGCCCGGGCCAGCGCCGACCAGCGCTCGACCGCCACGACGACGTCCGACTGTTCGTCGGCCGCGTAGACGTCAACGCTCATCGGGACCGTCCCCACCGTGGGCCTCGTAGGCGGCGACGATGTCGGCGACGATGCGGTGGCGGACCACGTCCCGTGCACCCAGGTGGACGAACGCCAGGTCTTGGACGCCGGAGAGCATGGGCTCCAGCCCCCGCAGCCCGGACCGGCCACCCGGGATGTCGACCTGGGTGACGTCCCCGGTGATGACGGCCTTCGACCCGAACCCGATACGGGTGAGGAACATCTTCATCTGTTCGGGGGAGGTGTTCTGGGCCTCGTCCAGAATGATGAAGCTCGAATTCAGCGTCCGTCCCCGCATGAAGGCAAGCGGCGCCACCTCGACGGTCCCCCGCTCGAGCAGCCGCTGGGCTCCCTCCGGCTCGACCAGGTCGTGGAGGGCGTCGTAGAGGGGGCGGAGGTAGGGGTCGACCTTCGCCATCAGGTCGCCGGGGAGGAACCCCAGCCGCTCGCCGGCCTCCACCGCCGGGCGGGTCAGGATGATCTTCGACACCTGGTGCGCCTGGAGCGCCTGGACGGCGAGCGCGACCGCCAGGTAGGACTTCCCCGTCCCCGCCGGTCCGATGCCGAAGGTCACGATGTTGGAGGCGATCGCGTCCGCGTAGCGCTTCTGCCCCGCGGTCTTCGGACGCACGGTCCGCCCGCGCGCCGACCGGACGAGCTCCGAGGTGAGCACCTCCGACGGCCGGACGTCCTCACCGATCATCTCGATCGTGCGCCGGACCTGGGTGGTGTCGAGTGCGTGACCGGCTTCGAGCAGGAGGATCATCTCCTCGAACAGGCGGCCGATGCCGGCGGCGTCGCCCCCCGCGATCGAGATCTCGTTGCCCCGGACCGAGATCGTCGCCTCCGGGTGCGCCTCTTCCACGAGGCGCAGCAACTCGTCACGCTGGCCCAGCAGGCCGGCCATGAGGTGGTTGCCGGGAACGAGGATTTTGACCTGGGAGGATGCCACGGGCGTTCTGGGCGCGACCCTACCAGGGGGCCGGAGCGGGGGAGTCCGGGAGCTGAGGGTCACTCAGCCGGGTGGCCAGCCGAGGCTGCGCCCGCCGAGCACGTGCAGGTGGAGGTGGGGAACGGAGTTTCCCGAATCCGGACCGACATTGCACACCAGCCGGTACCCGCGCTCGGACGATCCGATCGCCTCGGCGTCCGCCACCTCCTTGCCGGCCACGAACAGGGCCGCCAGGTCGGCGGCGTCCTGGACGTCGACCGAGGAGGCGTCGGCGATGTGCCGGCGGGGTACCACCAGGACATGGACGGGCGCCGCCGGGTGAAGGTCACGGAACGCGACCGTGCGCTCGTCCGACCGGACGATCGTGGCCGGCACCTCGCCGGCGACGATCCCGCAGAACAGGCAGTCGCTCACGAAGCCCCTCCGGGAGAGCGCCCGCCGCCGCGACCGGTCCGCTTCATCTCGGGGTACAGATGCTCGAGACTGCCTGGCTCGATCCGGCTGCTCCGGATGAAGCGCTCGACGTCCGCCTGTTGGATGCGGATCACCCTCCCGAACTTGTATGCCACCAGATCCCCTTCGTCGATGAACCGGTAGAGGCTGCGGAGGGTGATGCCGAGCTGCTCGGATGCCTCCTTGGTGCTCAGCCAGGTGATCGGCTCCGTCATCGCACCGTCGCTCGCATGATGTCCCCCTTTCTACCCGCTCCGGACTCCGCTCCGGCGCGCCGCCCGCAGCGTCAGGGAGCCACCAGCAGCCCGAGGTCGTCGAGTCGCTTGCCCATCGCCTCGGGGGTGATCCCGAACAGGCAGGCAATCGCCCGCACGTCCTCGGCGCGGATCGTGATCATCCGCCCGTTGAAGTCCTGCCGGTGCACCTGGATCATCGAGAGGAACCGTCGCAGGAGGTCGCGCTCAGGGCCACTGACCGTGTGGAGCTTGGTGAGGTCGATGGTGACCTTCTCCATCCCGGCCGAGCTCTGGAGCGCACGGCGCGCCCGGATCGGGGCGGCGTCGGGTCTGCTCGCCGAGGAGCCCCACCGGGTCGTCGCATCCTCGTCCGGTGGGAGCAGCTGGTCGACCGGCACGTCGTAGAGCCGGGCGAGGCGCTGGAGCCGCGGGACCGAGATGGCCCGCTCGCCCCGCTCGTACGCTCCCAGCACGGACGCCTTGAACTCGTGCTCGGACATGGCCTCGACCGCCTGCAGCGACAGGCGCATCTGCTTCCGCATGGTCCGCAGCCTCCCGCCCACCGCCCGGGCATAGGCGATCCGGGCGGACTCCTCCTCCTCGTCGTCGTCCTCGACTCCGACCCGCTTCTCCGCTATCGACATGCGCACCCCTCACTTCCGCCCCAGGCTCCGGCCCACCGCGACCGGACCATCCCGGCACCCGAGACGACGGCCACAGTCGCCACCGCCGGACCCCCTCCCGTCCGACGAGTCTCGCCCACGCAGCGTGGTTATGCAAGGGGTCCGACGACCGCGGAACGGAGCCCGGTGAGGAGCGCCCCGGCCATCAGTGCCGCCGTCTCGGCGCGCAGGACCGTCGGGCCCAGCCCCACCGTGCGTCCCACCCGGCCGAGCTCGTCGTCGTCCCACCCGCCCTCGGGCCCGATGGCGATCACCGGGGTACGGAGCGTCGGTCGCGGCCCGCCGGGATGGGCGAGCGCCACGGACCGGCCCTCGTGCGCCGTCAGCGCCGACAGGTCCCCCACCGACGAGATCGGCGCGATCTCGGGTAGCCACGACCGACGGCACTGCGCCGCGGCCTCCCGGGCGACCCGCCGGAGCCGCTCCCCCGCCCGGAGGGCGCGCTCCCCGTCCCAGCGGACCACCGACCGGCTGGTGCGGAGCGGGACGATGCGATCGACGCCCAGTTCGGTCAGCTTCTGGACGACCCACTCCGGGCGGTCGCCCTTGACCGGCGCGAAGGCGACGGTCAGGGACGGCTCCGCCGCCGGTACCCGGACCACCTCGCCGACCACCTCGAGCACCGTGGACGGATCGGCGCGCCGGGCGCCGCCCGCGGCGGAGGCGGCGACCCGGCAGGGTACCCACGCACCCCTGCCGTCCGAGGCCACCACCGCCTGGCCGGGCCGCAGCCGGAGCACGTCGAGCAGGTGCCGGAGGTCCTCCACCTCGAGGATCGGGGCCCCGGGCTCGTCGACGAAGACCATGGCGGACGCTGCGACCAGCAGGGGGTCGGGCGATGCCGCGTCGCCGGCCACCGGTGGCGACCCGCGCCCCACGTCAGCCGAGCGCGGAGCGCAGCTTGGAGAAGATCCCCTCGCCGTGAGGTACGTCCTCGAGGTGCTCGCCCCGCTCCCCGGCCAGAGCGGCGAGCAGCTCGCGCTGGCGATCGTCGAGGTCCGTGGGCGTCTCCACCACCACGTGCACGAACAGGTCGCCCCGTCCCCGCCCCCGCAGCCGCGGGACCCCCAGCCCCTTGAGGTGGATCACCGCTCCGGTCTGCGTCCCCGGCGCGAGCGTCAGGTCGCGCTCGCCGTCCAGGGTGTCGAAGGCGACCACCGTGCCCAGCGCGGCCTGGGTCATCGCCACCTGGACCGAACCGTGCAGGTCGACCCCGTCGCGCTCGAACACCGGGTCCGGCTCCACCGAGAGGTGCACGAAGAGGGCCCCGTTGGGACCGCCCCGGAACCCCGCCGGCCCGTGCCCGGAGAGCCGCAGCGTCGACCCGTCGTCGACGCCCGCCGGGACGTCGACCGTGAGGGTGCGCTCCTCGTTGTGACGGCCGTCCCCGCCGCAGACGGTGCACGGGGACTCGATCACCTGACCGGTCCCCTGGCAGCGCCCGCAGGGCACCGCCGTGATCACCTGTCCGAGGATCGACTGGCGGACCCGGCGCAGCTCCCCGGTGCCCTGGCACTCGGGGCACCGGGTCGGCGCGGTCCCCGGGCGGGCCCCGGTCCCCTCGCAGGTGTCACAGTGCACCGGCGTCTGCACCGTGATCTCGCGGTGGACGCCGAACACCGCCTCCCGGAAGGTGAGCCGGAGCACCACCTCCGCGTCGGGACCGGGTGTGGGGCCGGAACGACGCCCGCGGCCACCCCCGGAGCCCGCGGCGGTCCCGAACCCGCCGCCGTTGAAGAAGGCGTCGAAGAGGTCGCCCAGACCCCCGGCGAAGGGGTCGCCCGGCTGCCCCCCCTGGCCGGCAGCGGGGCCGAACACGCCCTGGGCCCCGTACCGGTCGTAGCGGGACCGGCGATCGGGGTCGCGCAGGACCTCGTAGGCCAGGCTGATCTCCTTGAACCGCTCCTCCGTCTCCCCGTCGCCCTGGTTGGCATCGGGGTGGAACTCGCGGGCCTTGCGCCGGTAGGCCCGCTTGAGCTCGTCGTCGGTGGCGTCCCGCCCCACGCCGAGCAGCTCGTAGAGGTCGGAATCGGTCATCGGCCGACCTCACTGAGGTGGCTGCTCAGGCGGTCCCCGACCACCCGGGCCGCCGCCAGCGCCTGGGGGTAGTTCATCCGGGTGGGGCCGAGCAGTCCGATGGTGCCGGCCTCGGCGCCGTCGACGGAGATCGGCATGACCACGAGTGCGCACGAGGCCAACGGCTCCACACCGTGCTCGGAGCCGATGGCCACGGAGAGCCCCCGGTCCAAGACGTCACGCAGCAAGGTGACCACCACCAGCTGCTGCTCGAGGATGGTGAGGACGGATCGGACCGTGTCGACCGCGTCGAACGCCGCCGCCATCCGGGAGGACCCCCCGACGAACAGCTGCTCGGCCCCCTCCTCCGACCCCAGGGTGGCGAGGGCGCCGGCGCACGCCGCCAGCACCCCGTCGGTGTCCGGGTCGCCGGTGGTCCCGCACTCCCCGTCCACCTGGGCAACGGGACGCCCCAGGCAGTGGACGGTCAGCACCCGGGCCGCCTCGGCCAGCCGCTCGTCGTCGGTGTCGGCCGCCAGCTCGACCGACTGCTTGCGCACCGAACCGTCGGCGAGCACCACCACGAGCAGGGCGACGCGCGGCGCCAGCCCCACCAGCTGGATCGACCGGATCGGCGTCGACTCGTGGGAAGGGCCCACCACCATCGCCGTGCAGTCCGTGAGGTCGGCCAGGAGCCCCGAGGTCCGCTCGAGCATGGACTCGATCTCGCCGTGGGCGTGGGCGAAGAACCGCCGCACCTGCTGGCGGCCGACCGGGTCGAGCATGGCAGGGCCGGCGAGGTGGTCGACGAAGAAGCGGTACCCCTTGTCGGTGGGCACCCGGCCGGCGCTGGTGTGGGGCTGGGTCAGGTACCCCTCGCGTTCGAGGGCGGCCATGTCCGACCGTACCGTGGCCGACGACACTGCCACCCCCGGCGCGTCCACCAGGTGCTGCGATCCGACCGGCTGGGCCGAGCTGATGTACTCGGTCACCACCGCGTTGAGAATGGCCGCCTTGCGGGCGTCCAGGATCTCCGGCTCGGACGGTCCTCCGTCGGTTCCCATGTCGTCAGCGGTCTTCATCGTGATCGGGTGACCCTCCCGGGGTCGTTCCACGCCCCGTGCTCCACGCCCCGTGCAGGGCCTGCTCTCCGCGGGACGACGACGGGGCCTGCCCGTCCCGCTGGCACTCCATCCTACCGAGTGCTCGCCGAGTCGGCGTGCAGGCCGGGCCGCACGTCGCCGGCCACCCGCGGTCCCCGCCCGGTCAGGCCGGTGGGCAGCACGGTCAGGGAGCGGCGATGAACAGCTGCCGGGCGATCGTCGGACCGAGCGCCACGGAGGCCGACCCCATGGCCAGCGTGAGGGTGCCGTCGGGTGCGCGCACCTCGACCGTGGCCGTCACCCCCGGCTGCAGGCCGTGCTCCCGCAGATAGGTCAGGGACGCCGTGTCGTGCTCGATGCTCTCGGTGATGCGCTCCAGCCTGATGCGCTCGCCGGGCTGGGCCTCGGAAAGCGGCCGCTGGGCGGCGCCGGCCGGAGCCGTCCCCGGGATCGGGTTCCCGTGCGGGCAGGTGGTCGGGTTCCCGAGCAGGACCACCAGCCGGTCCTCCACCTCGTCGGAGATCACGTGCTCCCACCGTCCCGCCTCGAGGTGCGCCTTGTCCCAGTCGAGGCCGATGATGTCGACCAGCAGGCGCTCGGCCAACCGGTGCTTGCGCACCACGCCGGTCGCCAGCGCGGCCCCCTCCGGCGTCATCGAGATCTGCCGGGCGCTCCGGGCGATGAGCCCGTCGTCCTCCAGCCGGTCCAGCATCTCGGAGACCGAGGGCGCCGCCTTGTCCAGCCGCTCCGCCAGCCGGGCCTGGATCACCGGGATGCCCTCCTCCTGGAGGGAGAAGATGGCCTCGAGGTACTCCTCGACCGGCGGGTGGAATCGGTCGAGCATGGCCCCGATCCTACGGCGCCGGACCGGGACCGGCCACCGCGTCGGTCCCGGGGCCGCGCCCGCCGGAGGGCGGTCTCCGTCGGGGCCTGACCGCCGCACGGCGCTCGAGCTCCGCCGCCCGGAGCCGGGGGACGACCCGGACGGTGTAGACGCCGGATGCGGCCCCGAGCACGAGGATGATCACCAACGGCACCGGGTCGAAGCGGTTGGAGACGGACACGGAGGCGACCACGCCGAGGAACCCGAAGACGACGATGCCGAGGACCGCCAGCACCCTGACCAGGGGAACCCGGAACGGCCGGTGGTGGTCCGCCAGGCGTCCCCGGAGCCGCAGGACGCAGAACGCGGCCACGGCGTAGATCATCGCCTCCAGGGCGGCGCCCATCGCCACCAGCACCTGCCACTCGGAGCCGCCGACCACCTCGACCACCACCGCCACGGAGAACGATGCGACGCCGAGGGCCACCACGGGGACCCACGGCACGGCACGGTCGTTCAGGCGGGCGAGCACCGGTGGGAGGCTCCCCTCCCTGGCCGTGGCGTAGAGGAAGCGGGACGCGGTGACGAACCCCCCGTTGAACGTGTTGACCGCGGTGATCGCGGTGATCGCGGTCATCAGCCAGACGCCCGTCCCGCCGAACGCCCGCTCGCCCAGGGGGAGCTGGGGATAGGGCGACGTGAGCTGTCCGTGGTCGAGCAGGTGGCTCATGGCGGTGGTCATCACCGCGCACACCGCGAAGAGGATGCAGACCGCGAGGAACATCGCCCGGTGGATGTGCCGGGGGTCCCGCACCTCCTCCGCGTTGGTCGTGACCCACTCGAACGCGCTGTAGAGGAAGATCCCGAGGGCGACCGACTCGACGAAGTCGGTCCCGGACCGGTGGTGGAACGGCTGGAGCGGCGTGTGCAGCGGGGTCCCCGAGCGGGCCAGCGCCACCACCGAGACTACGGCCGTCACCGTCAGCACGAGAGTGGTGGCGACGTCCTGGACCCAGCCGGCCACCTTCACGCCGCGCAGGTTCGAACCGACGGCCAGTCCGAGGAGCACCAGGGTCCACAGGGTGGTCAGACCGGCCGGCACATGGAGCACGTGGGTGAGCGCGGCGCCGACGATGAAGGCGTCGGCGGCGACCACCAGGACGATGGTCGTGAGGTAGGTGAACGTGATCGAGAGGGCGACCCGGTCGTCCATCGCCTGGCCCATGTAGCGCCGGATCGCCGCGGCGGTCGGGAACATCCCGTTCAGCTCGCCGAAGAACCCCCAGGCGAGGAGGGCGAGGAGCCCGGCGACCCCGATCGAGATCCACGCCGAGTCCCCGGCGACGTAGGCGACCAGCCCGGCAGCGGCCAGGTACTGGAGAGCGGCGAACGCCAGGCCGGTCGAGGTGGACACCGCGGTCCGGAGCCCCATCGCCCGCCGCAGCCCGGCGGCCCCCGGGGGCGGAGCGGGGCCGGCACCACCCGTGGGCACCGGGGTCACCAGGCCCGGGCGGTCACTGGTCGAGGAAGGCGACCATCGACATGGCGTCGAGCCGCATCACGTCCTCGGAGGAGCCGGCGAGGACGATCTCGCCGTTCAGGTACTTCTCCGACGGGTTCAGGTCCCCCCAGAAGAGGTCGGTGAAGTCCTCGCTGGTGGCGGTCACCACCAGGTCGGGCGCACCCACCAGGCCGGAGCGGAGCTCCCCGAGCACCGAGCCGGCGACCGACAGGGTGTACCCCTCGCCGGTGTCCGACGTGACCAGATGGACCGTGCGGTCCCAGCCCCGCAGCATCTTCGCCAGGCGCGGGTTCGCGTTGCAGCGCCCCCGCCAGTCGCCGTAGGCCTCGGCGAGCTCGTCTGCGGTCGCCACGTCGCTCACGCCCCCTGTCGCACCGGGCGGCCGAGGGCGGCGGTGACCTCGTCGGCCGCCCGCAGACCCGAGGAGATCGCCCCGTCGATGTAGCCGCTCCACGCGGTCGCCGTCTCGGTCCCCGCCCAGTGGACCGGACCCACCGGCTCCCGCAGCGCCGGGCCGCAGCCGGTCAGGACGCCGGGGCCCAGGCATGCGACCGGGCCGCCGCGGGTGAACGGCTCCGCGGACCAGTGCTGCTCGACGACCTCGATCGGGGAACCGGCCACCGGCCCGAAGGCGGCCGCCAGCTCGGCCAGGGCGACCGCCGCGCGCCCGGCCGTCCCGGAGCCGTCGAGGATGCGGTCCTCATGGCCGGCGAGGAACCCCATCAGCACCCCGTGCGAGGCGTCGTCCGGCGAGTCGTCGAACACCAGCCGGAGCGCGCCGGTGTCGGCGACCACCTGACCAGAGAGCCCCTCGTCGCGCCAGAAAGGCCGCTCGTAGACGGCATGGATCTTGGTGACCGAGCCCATCGGCGAGCGCTGCACGAGCTGGTCCCTTCTGCCGGGCAGGGGAGGATCGAAGGCGATCCGCCCCTGGGTGGCCGGCGGGATGGCGACGACGACCCGGTCCGCGTCCACCCGCCACGGCCGCCGGTGCCCGTCAGGGGTGACGCGATCGGCGGTGACCGACACCCGGCCGGGCCCGTGCCGGACGGAGGAGACCGGGGCGTCGAGCACCACCCGGTCGCCCAGCGCCTCCGCCACCCGGACCGCCATCTGCTGGGCCCCGCCGTGGAACCGACGCTCCTGGGCGCCGCCCGCCGTGCGGAGCAGCGCCGACATGCTCCCCCCGCCGTGGGCGTAGGCCAGGGCGTACAGCAGCGACAGCTCGCACGGCTCGGCCCCGAAGACGCCGAGGGTCGCGGTCGTGATCATGGCGCGCGCGGCGGCCGAGCCGACCTCGGAGACCACCCAATCGCCCAACGTGCGGCGGTCCAGGGCGATGGCGTCGGGATGCGTCCACGGCTCCCCGGGAGCAACCTCGTGGGCCAGCAGGTCGAGCTCGAGGAGGGCGGCCACCGCGTCCGCGCTGCCCTCGCGGTCCGAGGTGGGCACCAGGCCGGTGAAGAGGTGGCGCCGTCCCTCCCGGATCTCGACGTTCGCGCCGTCGCCGAACGTGGGGAACGTGGTCACGCCGAGGTCGTCGGCCCATCCCTGGAGGTGGTGCTGGCCGGGACCGATCCACTGGCCCCCGTGGTCGACCAGGGCTCCGGCCCGCGTGGTCTCCGACCAGACCCGGCCTCCCACCCGGCCCCGCGCCTCGAGGACCACCACGTCGAGCCCGGCATCGACCAGGTTGCGGGCCGCGCTGAGCCCCGCGTACCCGGCGCCGACGACCACCACGTCGGCTTCCCTTCCACCATCGCCCACGGCGCCCCCCGTCGCTGTCTGTGTCGCTGTCTGTGTCGCTGTCACCGTAGCCCCCGGTCGTTCGGACGGACCGCTCCTCAGGCCGCCTGTGCCGCCTGTGCTGCCTGTGCCGGACGGGCTCCGGGATCGGGAGTCCGGGCACTACCGTGGGGTGGTGGACGAACGCACCGGCCCCGAGGCGGAGACGGGGGAGGGAGAGGTAGAGGTAGACGCCCTCACCGGCGCCGAGGCGGGGGAGCCCACCCGTCCGGAGCCGGTGAGCGGAGAGGGCGCCGGGACCGAGGAGACCGGTCCGGAGGATCCCGGTCCGGAGCGCACGCGGTTCGACCGGATGCGCACGTCGGCCGCAGGCGTGATGATGACCGGCATCGCCATCGGCCTCCAGGAGGCCCTCGAACTGCCCAGGCAGCATCCCGCCTTCGTCATCCAGGCGTCGGGCGAGCCCGACGGCCCGCAGGGACCGATCGACCTCCACTTCGATCCCGACGACCCGACCAAGACGGTGGCGGTGATCCGGCCGGCGACCACCGAGAGGGACACGCCGTCGCCGTAATCGCGCCGCCTCCTCGCGCCGCCTCATTGCGCCGCATGTGCCACTCGACGTTGGAGCGAGGCTGCCGGTCGCGTCGGACAGGGAGACGGTGGTGCCGCATGCGCGAGCCCACGCTCGTACGGCGTCACCGGTGCGAACGCTCATGAGGGTTGACCCCCGGACCTGGGAACCGCCCAAAGTAGGCCGTCGTGTGCGGGCGGTTACGCGATCATCACCGTAGGCGCCGAAGACGCGGGGAGCACCACCGCCGGCGTGTTTCCCCCAAGGAACCCCGATCAGCCTCAAATGAGCGGGGAGGATGTTGCCAACGTCAGCGGCGCGAGCACCGAGCGGGGATCACCCCCGCATGCGCGGGGAGCACCAGCTGAAGTCGGTCCTCGCCCATCTGGTGATCGGATCACCCCCGCATGCGCGGGGAGCACTTTGTATGAGACCGGGTTTTGGCTTTTGGTTAGGGATCACCCCCGCATGCGCGGGGAGCACTCTGCCGGCGCTCGAACGTGGCGTCCCTGTTGGGATCACCCCCGCATGCGCGGGGAGCACCCAGGATGCCAACCGTGGCTCGCCAGAGGATCGGGATCACCCCCGCATGAGCGGGGAGCACTGTGGTTGGTAAATGATTCCCGAATCGAACCCCGGATCACCCCCGCATGAGCGGGGAGCACTTGCGCCGTCCCCCGGGCTGGCTCCGCGCGTTCGGATCACCCCCGCATGCGCGGGGAGCACTCGAACGCACACGACGTGTCGGGGAGGTACTTGGGATCACCCCCGCATGCGCGGGGAGCACTCGTAGGGGGGCTCGAAACCATAGTCCTCGTTGGGATCACCCCCGCATGCGCGGGGAGCACCGGACGCTGGCGGAAATCTCCAGTGCGTCTTCGGGATCACCCCCGCATGCGCGGGGAGCACCCCCAGGCTCCGAAATTGTCGCCCTTGGTGGCGGGATCACCCCCGCATGCGCGGGGAGCACTAGGGATCGGCGGTCGTCGGGGTCGCAGACGTGGGATCACCCCCGCATGTGCGGGGAGCACAGGACGAACGACGACGCGTTCTGGACCTGCACCGGATCACCCCCGCATGCGCGGGGAGCACCTCGCGGGCGCAGACGAGGAGATGCCGAGGAACGGATCACCCCCGCATGCGCGGGGAGCACATGGCCCTCCTGGCCCTGATCGGCATCGCCGCGGGATCACCCCCGCATGCGCGGGGAGCACTGGGCTACAACCTCGTCGTGGTGGGGGCCGTAGGGATCACCCCCGCATGCGCGGGGAGCACCCGCATGGCCTCCCCGTCGAAGATCAGGTGGTGGGATCACCCCCGCATGCGCGGGGAGCACCCGTAGGCGGACAGCGCCTGCACCTGGAAGTCGGGATCACCCCCGCATGCGCGGGGAGCACCTCCACATCGTGACCATGGCCGCATTCGCGCAGGGATCACCCCCGCATGCGTGGGGAGCACCTGCGTGACGGCCATCATGCCGCCGGCTGGATGGGATCACCCCCGCATGCGCGGGGAGCACATCCAGAGCCCCTCGTCCACAACGATGGTCCAGGGATCACCCCCGCATGCGCGGGGAGCACGACAACATTGCCAACAAGGTCAGGAGGGGATAGGGATCACCCCCGCATGCGCGGGGAGCACCGCTGCGTGCCCATTTCCTCCGGGTGTACGAGAGGATCACCCCCGCATGCGCGGGGAGCACGCCAAGCGGGTCGTCGTCTGTCCCCCGCTCCCAGGATCACCCCCGCATGCGCGGGGAGCACAAGATCAAGGTCGAGATGTAGTCCCCGACGTTGGGATCACCCCCGCATGCGCGGGGAGCACTTGATCCACTCGACGAACGTGCCCTTGCGGAGGGGATCACCCCCGCATGCGCGGGGAGCACCTTCCCTTTCTTTGCGGACGGAGATGATGTCGGGGATCACCCCCGCATGCGCGGGGAGCACTGGCAGAGACGTGGACGCCGCTATCGGGGCCTGGGATCACCCCCGCATGCGCGGGGAGCACGACGTCCTCGACGCCGAGGCGATCCCGGATCAGGGATCACCCCCGCATGCGCGGGGAGCACGCGTCCCCCTGGGGGACCGGCAGCTTCGTCCGGGGATCACCCCCGCATGCGCGGGGAGCACCACCGGTTCGAGCGGTTCCACCGGTTCGAGCGGGGATCACCCCCGCATGCGCGGGGAGCACTCTTTGTGACCTGGGTTATCTTGTCAAGGATCGCTGAATCAGCATCAATCCGTCAAGATCAACAGGTGACCAAGTGCCACCGTGCACTCTGAAGGAGAGTCCCTGCTCGTTCCTTGCCGAGTGGATCATCACAGCACGGCCGCCCTCGCCTGCGTATTTGCAGATCCTGGACCAGAGGTGGTCCCTCACTCTGGCCGTGACACGGCCAACGAAGACACCCGGAGCAACCTCAAAGAGCCACCGAGTGAGGTGGCCCCGCAGCCCAACCGGCACCGCTGTCAACACGACAACGGTCACGTTTCATCGCCATAGGCCACTCCCGCTTGGACTGATCCCCCTTCATCATCCCAGAGGACGACCTCATCGCGATCTGGCTCGTCCTGCTCTCCTCCCTTGTGCCCGCGCAGGACGAAGTGGATGTCGTCGACAGCTCTTTCGAGGATGCGGCCTTGGTGGACATGCTCGCGCACGTCACGTCGAACGCGGGAGGACAAGTCCGAATCTCCGTCGGAAGCCGACTCGAATGCGGCCGGTATCGTCACCTCAACCTTGTACAGATCTGCAATGTCGTGCACGAACGCCAACGCATGTCCGGTGTGAACGAACCCCAAACCTGGACTACAGCCCACCGCTGCGACCACTGAGTGGATCACGCCGTACAGGCAACTATTGGCAGTGGAGAGTGCCCGATTTACGGTGTCCCCCGATGACCAATTGCTCGGGTCATAGTGCCGACCCTTCCATTCCACCCCCGTGCGCGCAGCTTGTTCCCGGTACTCCTTGCGGATTCTCGCTCCTTCCATTCCGCGTAGCTGCTGCATTGTCGCCTTGCTCACGTCCTCTCCAGGGAACCTCATCCCGTACATGCGCCTGGCGACAGTAAGTCGCGACAATCGATTGGAGACAAGCCGTGCCTGTTCCTGGAGGAGTTTGGTTGACTTGGACAGGGAGGGCGCACTCGCGTATAGACGGACAGCCCCTTCGCCAACCCAGCAGGTAACAACGCCGGACTCACTAAGGAGATTCATGGCCTGATGCGTGATCCTTGTACCCGGACCCAGCAGCAGTGTCCCGAACGAAGCGGCCGGAAGGTGGACCGTGCCCAACTCGCTCATGGAGACGATGGCGTTGGAATCCCGATGCACCAGACAACGTTCCATGTAGACAAAACTTGCCCGCTTCGAGATCGGTTGCAACGCCGATAAGGGGACGCGGTCGGCACTCAGCCGCTCAGGCGCATTTTGCTTCATTGTCATCGGGGAAGAGCAAGGGTCAGCAAACCACAACCGTAGGCCCGGGCATGGCCGATCCCGCTGGTCAACGTGTGGCGCAATGCGTTCGGGTCGATCACTTGGAGATGACCCATGAATTCGCTCACTGTCACCGTCACCCGACCTTGGTCGCGCCGAAAGGAACTCTTGCGCTGGCCGACAACAGCCACGTCCGGTTCGTTGCCTGCCGTCAAAGGGAACGAAAACCCGCTCCGATCCGATCGAAGGAGGAGCCACTGAAGTTGCTGGGCTGCAGTGACGTGACCGAAGCGCTGGGTTTGGGCGGATTCTACGGATCTCCGGCCCGAATGCGAGGCGTTGGCCGCGAGCCTGAAGGCGTACACCTGTCCTTCAGCGAGGCGATCGAGGAACGAGACATACGGGCGCGTCTGGTACACGCGTCCTTCGACAGCGCGACCCGCCTCGTCGGCGAGCTGATCGAACGCTGGTCGTTCAGGGCTGACAACCCAAAGAACCGGTGCTTTGGGATCCCCACAATCCATCCGCCAAAGGGGACGACCGCCTTCCGTGGCGACAACAGGCTGCGTCGGCATAGCCCCGTAGATCGCTGCGTGGACTTTCTGGGGGTTCTGGAGGTACCGCGCACCCAACTGGGTTCTCGGGTTGATGTTGAAGCGCGTGAGGAACATCTCAGTCCCCTCCCAGCAATGCCATCGGGTCGTGGCCGTCGAGGCTGCCGCGTTCGCTTGCTGAGTTCACCACGTCGAAGTAGTGGTAGCGCACCCTTCGCCTTCCGTAGGATCGGTTGACCGGATCGAAACTACGCACCTCGTCGAAGCGTTCCCGGTCCCCATGCTCATCCTCGATCACAGCTTCGCAACGCACCGAATAAGCGGCAGACTTGGCGTGCACCCCACCCTGCCACGGCACAGTCCGAAGCACCTCGACCAGCGAACCAGGGTGGATGCCGAGGCGAAGTGGAGCATCGGGCAGGCACGAGCGCCGTCCGAGGAACGGCGGAAAGACCGGACAGGAGAGCGAGCGGTCGAGGTCGTCGAGCAGCCGCCCGTCGCCCTCCATCCCCGCCACGAAGCAGGCGTCGGTCAGGTAGAACCGCTCGGTCACCTGGGTGCTGGTCGCAGCGCGGCGGTACCCGCCTCCTGCCTTGG
This sequence comes from Actinomycetes bacterium, assembly GCA_021801235.1. Classification (GTDB taxonomy): domain Bacteria; phylum Actinomycetota; class Acidimicrobiia; order Acidimicrobiales; family RAAP-2; genus DASZIT01. The sequence continues at coordinate 37,777 of JAJYYG010000007.1, read as the reverse complement.
GAAGCCGGCCGTTGGCCGGGTCGAAGCGTCGCTTCTCGTCGAAGAGGCTCGATACCGTGTGGAAGTCACGCAATATCTCACCAGGACGATCCGCGCGCACTCCGAAGCGCAACCTCACGAGGTCCTCGATTGGGTCGGTGCGGGCTCGACCGAGAGCCGCCGCAAGCAGACCGACGACGGCGGATTTCGTCGGGAACCCCTCCGTCCGGCGATACCGGTCGAGTCGGCTACTCGACCCCCATGCCTGAAGAGGGCCCCCGAGCCGCATCGTCAACACGCTCATGACGCCATCTGGGCCTGGGCGGCCAGCTCGACCCGGTCCAACAGTTCAGGGAACGGCAAGGACGCTCCGAAATGCTGGCTTAGATCACCGACGACAGGCATGTAGGTTGCCCAACCATCCGTGCGCGGCGATCCGTACAGATCGTCAATGTGCGTCGCGTGAGAAGCCATCCGCCGGGCAGACTCGGTGACGTATCCTTCCGTCGCTTCGACCGGTGCCTCGAAGGCTCCTACAAGGCTGACCGGCTGATCGGTGCGCAACGACACGAAGACCACGTCCGGCAGCGTCATCGCCCCGAACGTGTTCTGTCGACCGGTGGGAAGGCTGCGGGCGAACCCCTCTACAAAGGACCGCACGCCCGCGGCCACCGCCGACGGATCGCCCAGGTTGTCCCCGAGATTTCCCAGGCTGATGTTGGCGTAGCGGTAGAGGGTGGCCGAGTTGAACTCGACGTAACCCATCATGGCGGCTCCGGACTCGTCCGACCCGGCCAGATCGTCCACGGTCGTGTAAAAGTCAAACTCTGATGAGACGCGGTGTGTTGAAATGGCGTGGGCCACTTGGCAGGCGGCATCGACGTTCAGATCGGGCGTATCTGCAACCATGCGTCCAAAGAGCGCGACATCAAGAGAGTGCCCGCGACCCATGGCCATCCTCATTGCATCGACATCGAGGAGTTGCCCGTCAATGGCAGATGCAAGTTGGTCGAGAATCGAGTCGGTCGCACTCGATGAGATGAACAGGGCGTAGTCGAGATCGACCAGTTCCTTGCTGTCGGCCATCTTTTCGACCTTCGCTGGCTTCAATCCAACAATAAGACCACTGGCGCGGTTGGCCACTTCGATGATCTGGGCCTCATGATCTGCCGCTCTGTTCCCGAGTCTCTGGCGAATACCTTCGGCGAGCATCGCGGGTAGCTTGCGGGTTCGCACGCCACGGCCATCAGGGGAGTGGTGCTCATTGAAGAAACGCCGCGTTGCCCGCTTCCACGACTGGGAGGACACACGGGCACGTCGGGTACCGCCGTAGAGGGCGGTCTTGGGTGAGTTCGTATCGTCTCTGTTGAGACACGACGGTGGTACCGTCTGCAGGATGTGCACGTCGATGATGGCTCGGTTTGTGTTCATGGGGTCATCTCCTCGCTGTCTGAATTGGAAAGTGTTCGGAAGTACTCACGTCCCCATCTGAGGCAGACCTGTCCACGCTCGGCAGGGAACTGCCAGCGGCACAGATCCCAATAGAGACGGGGGTAGTCGAGCCCCACGCCAGCTCCACGAAGGAGGGTCACCAACCCGCGGAGGTGCACGGAAAGCGCATCGGGTGTCTCGGCCGCCAATGCGGCCTTGAAACGTCGCTCGACGCCCTCTGCGCTCGTGCCCCTACTGGCTCTCGAATGCTTCAGTTGGCGGCACGCACTGCCGAGTCCCAAGCCTGGACGATTCATGGAGCCCGGTATTTGCGCCTGGTGGTGCAGGGCGAAAAGTCCGAGGACCACATGCGCGGCATCCTCACGCCACCGGCCGTCCCCTGCCACCTCCATCACGTAGGGCCATGATGCAGGAGATTCCTCAAGGTCACGGCCGACTCCCCGACGTAGCGTCGCGAGCGCGTCGGGACGTTCGGCGACACGCGCAAGCACACGGTCGATCGGCCAGATCTTTGTCGATGATGGCTCGGTGAGCATTTCAACCCTCCTCGTGGTCGGTCGGACAGAACTGCTTGCTCGCCTTCGCCAGTTCCCGTCGGAACCGATCTTCGGCCAAGGCACCGGTAAAAGTCTCAGCGGCTGCCCACTGGGCAACGTCGCGCCCGGCGACCAACACTGCTTGCTCACGGACGACTGCGACCCAGCGCATCCTGGCCTCGGTGAGATCACGCTCACTCCCCAGTGCGGAAAGGAATCGACGAAAGGGGGCATCGAGACAGGCGAAGAGGCTTTCACCGATGACTTCGCGGGCCTTCTTGGCCTGATCCAACTTTCCTTCCGGGATGGTATAGCGACCCTTCTCGCGGTCTAACTGCAAGAAGGGGCCATCGGCTACGTTCCACAGGGCCTTGGCCGCCATCTCTGCCAGAAGCACGGCATCGCTCGCAACCGTGTACGCCGCCAAGTCTCCCGATCGCAATACCGTTACCGGGGTGTCCAGCGAATCGGAAAGCATGTCCTCGATCTTCGAGGACATGCTTCCGAACGTCGTAGCAGTGACAAGCAGCGACACGTGCTCGACGCCGCGGTCCTCGATGGCTGCCAGCCATGACAGGACGCCCGCCCGCCGACGATCCTCTTCCAGCGCGAGGAGCGGTCCCAATCCACGCCAGACCTGCTGTCCAGGCCTGGCTCTGAGCGGCGAGAAGGTCAGCGCTCCATCCTTCTCCCGCTTGGAGACCCAGCCGGTGTGGGGATCCGTCGCACGCACGGCATCGTGTTGCACATCGTCGCCCGCGCACACCAGCACCGATGCGACGACCTCCATACTGCCCCGACGTTCGGGGTACAAGCGGATGCGCCGGCCTTGCCACGTGTAGAGGTCACACACGCCGTCCGGAGGACGTTCCTCTCGCGTTGGTCCAGTCGGTGGTCGTTCCCATGCCGGCAGATCGTCGGGGCCACAGCGCAGCAGGTTGTTGCGGCTCCAGGGGACCAAGTTGAGTAACAGCGTCTCACGCAGAGTCCGGCCAACGGGGGCGGTGAAACCGATCCATGCCACGTGACCGACCTGCGGAGCGTCCTTTCCGGCCTTGAGTCTTGGGTTGCCCTTCGCTCCCGTCTTGTCTGATGCGGTGCCCCATGCGTGGCGCTCGACGCACCAGAGCGCTGCCTCTGCAGGACGCAGCGTCAGGTCCATATTATCGGTCAAGGGATTGAATAGAGGGATGCCGTTGGCCGAGGGGGCATGTGAGATCAGCCTCGCTGCCGTGGTGATCCCGCCTTGACCGGAAGGCTCCAGTTGCGGTGATTGGAAGAACGGCGCTTCAGAGTCGAACAGTTCGAAGCGATGCCGCCAGTGGTCGAGATAGGCGGTGACGGCCGACTCGGGGAGCCTCGGTGCACGCCAAAGTTCGTCCCATTCCCCGTCGTCGGCGGGACCCTGCAGAGCCCGATAACAAACGGCCAGCAGCAGGCGGAGAAGTGGTGGTTCCTGGGTAGGGAACTCGATGTTCAACCCGGCGATCTCGTGGGCTCTCGTCAATGTGTCACGGAGCCCGAGCTCACAAGCTCGTCCATCGAGCATGCGTACCGGGATCCATGGTGCGGTGACCAAATCGAATCGAATCGGATCATCCGGCATCGCTCGTCACCTCCAACCCCAAGTCCTCGGAGTACCTGACCACATGTTTCCCGATCCGGGCTTCGCCATCTTCGGTGAGCTCGACCACGCGCAGGCGTCGGAGCCACGGGTGGTGCTGCCAGCCCTCGGGGATGTGAAGAGCGAGCGCCTCCGGGGTGATCCACGAGGGAAGGCGTAACGTGCACGACAGGGCGGCTTGTACCTGTGCAGGTTCAGGTCGAGTCTGCAAAGGGACTTCGACGTTGCCACAGAGTGGACCATTCGCTTGGCCCGACCGGCCAAGGACGACCTCGACGCTCGCGTCGGAGTCGCGCACGGCAGACTGAACGGCGGGGTCGTCGTCATCGCCGTCGATCCCGAACCGGCAAAGCTCCAACAGATTTGGGAGATGGTCCGGCGCGGGAATGGCGAACTGGTCGGCGGTGGCCTCGTGCTCCCGTTCTCGCGCTGCCCACTCGATTGCGGCGACGTCGGCCCGCTCGGTCCACGACGCGGGAACGACATTGCTATCGCCATAGGCCTGAGCGACGAGCGCTGGCACGCTTCCCGGTAGCTCAACCTCAGAGCGACCTTCGAGGAGTGCGGCGGTTCGCAAGAGCAGATGCTCGCCGTATACGAGGCGAGACCCACTGGGGAACTCAGGGGGAGAATCGCCGTTACGTTGCATGCCCGCCAAGATGAGGCGCGGCGCTGTGAGCATGCTCGGGCGTTCGACACCTTGGTGACGCCATACCCGGCCCACCCGCTGGAGAATCAGGTCGACAGGTGCCAGGTCGGTGACCAGGGCGTCGAAATCGATGTCGAGGGACTGCTCCAACACTTGGGTACCGACGACCACCTGACCAGAGAGCCGCGAACCGTTGGGTCCAAAATGCTGTGCCAGCCACCGCTCCTTCGACAGTCGGTGCCCTGACAGAAAGCGGGCATGGAGCAGTGTGACGGGACCAGGTCCCAGTACGGAAGCGAGAGATCGGTAGCTTCGTTGGGCGCGATCCACCGTGTTTCGTATTACGAGGACGTTCGCGCCCATCTCCACGAGTGAACTAACGGTTGCGTTGAACTGAGCTCCGGAGGGGTCGCCGGGCTGCTCGTCGAGGATCGAGAGAGCGATCTTCGTCGGCGCGGTGGGTAACGCAACAGTCTGCGACTCGACGACGCCGTCCGTTGATGCCGTAGTGACGGACGGGTAGCCGATCGCACCCAGTTCTACCGCCCCACCGACATACGCTTCGGCAAGGCGCTGGCGCGCCCGTGGCGGCAGGGTCGCCGTGAGCAGCACGACCGGGACACCAGATGCGCCCAACCACCGCAACGCACGACGCAAGAACACGGACATATGGGCGTCGTAGGCGTGGACCTCATCGATCACAACGACCTTGTCGGTCAGTCCGACCTGACGAAGAGCGACGTGGCGCACTTTGGCGCTCGACAGCAAGACCTGATCGACGGTGCCCACCACGAACGGCGCCAGCAAACGTCGTTTGGAGCCGCCAAACCACTCCTCGGCGGTGACAACCGCCTGGTTGTCGCCGTCGCAATCGACACAAGACGGCGTCTCGTGCCGCTCGCGGTACTCCTCGACTTGGTGGGCCTTGCCATGGGCCAGCTCGACAACGAACGTGCCAGGACCAAGGTTCTCCAACCATCTCGTGGTGCGAGCGAACATCTGGTTGCTCGTGGCCTGGGTAGGGAGCCCCACGAACATGCCGGAAAGGCCCTTTACGGAGGCAAGTGTCTCGACGACACCGAGGGCGGCCTCGGTCTTCCCCACACCCATCGGCGCTTCGATGAACATCAACCCCGGAGCAGGCGAAGCCGAGGCTGCGGTGATGGCCGTCCGTTGCACCGCGTTCGGGGCAAAGCCGAACCGACGGTCGAACCAGTCCACTTTGCGGTCTGCCTCCCCGGGGCACCACCGTTTCCATCCGATCGTGCTGAGCGCATTGCCTGCATGGTGCCGAGCTCGCTCGACGTACCCGTCAACGAATGCCGCCGAGGCATAGGGGAAGAGCGCCTCGTTGCTAGCGATCCAGTCGGCCAGCACAATCAAGCCCGACAGGGCGAGCTCTCGCGGACGATGAAGGTCGCAACCTGCCATGTCAACAAGCCAGGTCTCGACGCCGCTGACTTTGGCGGAGAGAGTCAGCAGCTCGCGACGGGCCGTCATCCATGGGTCGGCGGGGTCTGGTGACCAGCCGTACAGTTCTGGGCGCCGCCTGGGCTGGGAGGCGAATCCCTCCGCTGGGAACCATCCATGGTGGCCCCCGAGGATCGCAGCCACGCCGGTTGTCGCGGCGGGCGGCCAACTGTAGCCCTCGCTCAGGAGCGGCCCGACCGAGGCTGCAGAGACGAGTGCATGCGGCGCCACCCTGCGTTGCGGCAGCACCCTAGGGAGCTCGAACCCGACCTCTCGCAATGGTTGTGCCAGCCACTCGACCTGGATCTGGAATGCGGGGCTGGCCTTACCGAGGTCGTGACACCCGGCGAGCCATGACAAAAAGGCCCCGCCCTTTGCTTCATCGCTGCCGAAGGGCTCAGAAAGCCACGCTCGGGAACGGTCGGACAGCCAATCGGACCACAACCGGGTAGCAACCAGTGCAGCATCAACGAGGTGTGCCCCCAGCGAGTGCCATGCCCCATCCGAGCCCGTCTTCGCCCACAAGCGCGCGGTCCCAGGCGAGATCCCGTTCCACTCGGTCGGAACCTTCTCGCGATCTGATCGCTGTGACGACTGGATGCGCTGGTGACTCATCCTGTTCCCCCTGAACTCCGATCGTCGCACGGCGCCTGCGACGTTACGACACGGGTGCGACACTCGACCGGATGAGCGGGAGTACGACGGCGTTCGAACCGTCAACCGTCGAGCCGCTCCATCAGCGCCTCGACGGTGGCCCAGTTGCGCGCGGTGCCCGTGGACATCGGGGTGCTGCGCTCGCCGACCCGGTTGAGCTCGACGGCCAGCACGCTCCGGCCCAGCCCGTCCGGGGTCCACAGGTAGAGCGTCCCTCCCACCACCTCGGCTCGTTCACGGCTGCCCTTGGCCCGGGCCCGATCGACGGCGGCTGCGACCGCAGAGATCCCGTCGGCGGTGGGACCTTCCCGGAGGAACACGGCGTGGACGGCCTTGGGGTCCGCCTCATCCGCATACGGGTTGCCGGCGACCACCTGACGGAGCCGGTCACGGGAGATCACGACCGCACGGGGGCGGAGGCCGAGCCGACCGGCGATGGCCGTCTCGAGTCCGACGGCCAGGTGCTCCCCGTCGACCGACGGGTCTGCCGCGGCGAAGAGGGCGTTGCCGCTCTGGATGTAGGTCGCCACCTCGGTATGGCCGAGATCGGAGAGCACCTGCCGGAGATCGGCCATCGCCAGCTTGTTGCGCCCCCCGACATTGATGCCCCGCAACAGCGCGACGTGCGTCCGCATCCGCCGGACCCTATCGCCGGACCGGCAGCGACGCGGGAACCTACCGGCGCAGTCGCCGGGACCGGCTCGGCGCCGCTCAGTCGTCCAGACGGAGGGCGGAGACGAAGGCCTCCTGGGGGACCTCGACGCGGCCGATGTTCTTCATCTTCTTCTTCCCCTCCTTCTGCTTCTCGAGCAGCTTGCGCTTGCGGGTGATGTCCCCCCCGTAGCACTTGGCGAGCACGTCCTTGCGGCGGGCCTTGACTGTCTCCCTGGCCAGGACCCGCCCGCCGATCGCCGCCTGGATCGGCACGTCGAACATCTGGCGGGGGATGAGCTCCCGGAGCTTCTCGGCCATGCGGCGCCCGTAGGTGTCGGCCTGGGAGCGGTGGACGATGGTCGAGAAGGCGTCTACCGGGACGTGGTTGATGAGCAGGTCCACTTTGACCAGGTCTGCGGTCGCGTACCCCGCAGGCTCATAGTCGAGGCTGGCGTACCCCTTGGAACGGCTCTTCAACTGGTCGAAGAAGTTCACCACCACCTCGCCCAGCGGGATGCTGTAGACGAACTCCACCCGGTCCGGCGACAGGTACTCCATCCGCACCATCTCGGCCCGCTTGGCCTGGCAGAGCTCCATCACCGTCCCGGTGTACTCGGCCGGGGTGAGGATGGTCGCCTTGAGCATCGGCTCGTCGATGTGGTCGAGCCGGCTCGGCTCCGGAAGGTCGCTCGGGTTGTCCACCTCCACCTTGGTGCCGTCGTCCAGGTAGGCCTCGTAGGCGACCGACGGCGAGGTGGCGATGAGGGACAGGTCGAACTCGCGCTCGAGTCGCTCCCGCACGATCTCCATGTGCAACAGGCCGAGGAAGCCGCAACGGAACCCGAACCCGAGAGCACGGGAGGACTCCGGCTCGTAGGTGAAGCTGGCGTCGTTGAGGCGGAGCTTCTCCAGGGCGTCCCGGAGGTCGGGCAGCTCGTCCCCGTCGATGGGGAACAGACCGCAGAACACCATGGGGTTGGGGTCGCGGTACCCGGCCAGCGCCTCGGGGGCGGGGTGCGACGCCGTGGTCACCGTCTCGCCGGAGCGGGCACCGCCCACGTTCTTGATCCCGGCGATGAGATAGCCGACCTCCCCGGGGCCGAGCTCGTCGACGGGAACGGTGGCCGGGGTCCGGATCCCGATCTCCTCGATCTCGTGGTTCGAGCCCGCGTTGATGAACCGGAGCCGGGCCGTCGACGCCAGCGTCCCTTCCATCACCCGCACGGAGCTGACCACCCCGCGGTACTGGTCGTAGGAGGAGTCGAAGATGAGCGCCTGCAACGGGGCGTCGGGGTCGCCGACCGGATGGGGGATCCGGGCCACGATCGCGTCGAGCAGCTCCGGAACGCCCTCGCCGGTCTTGGCCGAGATGTGGAGGATGTCCTCGGCGGCCAGGCCGAGGACGTTCTCGATCTCGATCGCGCACCGTTCGGGGTCCGCCGCGGGCAGGTCGATCTTGTTGAGGACCGCCACGATCTCGAGGTCGTTGTCGAGGGCCTGGTAGCAGTTGGCCAGCGTCTGGGCCTGGATACCCTGGGAAGCGTCGACCAGGAGCACCGCTCCCTCGCAGGCGGCGAGCGAGCGGCTGACCTCGTAGCCGAAGTCGACGTGGCCCGGGGTGTCGATGAGATGGAGGGTGTGCTCCTTCCATCCCACCCTGACGTTCTGGGCCTTGATGGTGATCCCGCGCTCCCGCTCGATGTCCATCGAATCGAGGTACTGCTCACGCATCATGCGGGGATCGACCGCTCCGGTCAGCTCGAGGATCCGGTCGGACAGCGTCGACTTACCGTGGTCGACGTGACTGATGATGGAGAAGTTGCGGATACGGTCGACGGGGAGCACGGGGAGGCCAGCGTACCCAAGCGCGGCACCCGGCCGGCCCGGACACCGGCGACGGACCGTGCCCGTCCGGTCGCCCGCCGTTGAGGCGGAGCCGTCAAACTGCTATCCTCGGGTCTTCCCTCGGGCGCCTCAGCCGCGGTCGCGGCACCCGGGGATCCTTTCCGATTCCACCTTTCCAGAGCCATCGACGGCCCCCGTCCACCTGCATCGGCAGGGCGCGGCCGGCCGGCGGTGGCGACAACGAGGACGAGGACCACCTGTGGCAAACATCAAGAGCCAGATCAAGCGGAACCGGCAGACCGAGAAGCGTCAGGCCCGCAACAAGGCGGTCCGCTCGGAGATGCGCACCCGGACCAAGAAGGCGATCAGCGCCATCGAGGAGGGGGCGGAGCACGCCGACGAGACGCTGCGGCTCGCCGTCAAGCGGATCGACACGGCGGCGGCGAAAGGTGTGATCCACAAGAACCAGGCGGCCAACCGCAAGGCTCGGCTGATGCGGCGGGCAGCCAAGGCGGGATCGGACGCCTGACCCTGTCTTCCTGACCCTGCCGGCCCGGCCCGTCAGGGGTCCGCGACGGGCTCGATGAGCTGTGGGCCGTCGTTTCTCACCTGGCCGACCGCGGGTCCGACCCGGACCCGCAGCAACGTCCCGGCCGGTGCCGACCTGAGCAGCGCGGCACCCGAACCCGGGTCGGATGCGGCAGGGTCGAGCCAACGGTCGACGTCAGGCTCCTCGAGGACCACCGGCATGCGGTCGTGGATCCCCCGGAGGTCGTCCCCGGCCGCCGTGGTGACGATGGTGCACGAGACGATCGGATCGCCGGCCCCACCGGGAGGCGACCAGTGCTCCCACAGGCCGGCCAGCGCCAGCGGCATACCGTCCGCGCGACGCAGGAAGTAGGCCTGCTTGCGCTCTCCGGGGACTGCGGCCCACTCGTAGAAACCGTCGGCGAGGACGGCCGTCCGCCGGGCGGCGAACGCCGATCGGAACGACGGCTTCTCCGCCACGGTCTCCCCACGGGCGTTGAACAGGCGGTTGCCGATCGAAGGATCCCGCGCCCACGACGGGACGAGCCCCCACCGGAACTGTTCGATCACCCGGCGCGGCGCGGCACCGGTCCCCACGGTCCCGGTGCGGGCGGCGGTGGCACCAGGGTCCGGGGGCGGAGAGAGGACACCAGGGCGACCGGTCGCCGCGCTGGTGGCCACCAGGCCCAGCACCGACCGGGACGGACCGATGTTGTAGCTCGGCAGACCGGGCGGATCGAGGCCCGCCGCCACGACCGCGTCGAAGATCCGGGCCAGGCGATCGGGGTCGCTGTAGAGCGCAATGCGTCCGCACATGGGCAGCACGGAGCTTACGCGGCCCCGACGGCGGGGTGGTCCACACCCGTCGGCGCGGAAGGTCCGGCCGACTCGCGGCATGCCGTCCCGCTCGTCCCGGCGGCAGTAGTCTCTGCCGGTGCCCGAACCCGGTGCCCGAGCCCGGGGGATCCGATCGGCGCCTCGTGGCGCAGACGTTCCGGAGCCGCCCCGACGGATCTGTCGCCGGGCCGCCGCCCGATGACCGGGCGCGGCCCGCGCTGGTGGGACGCCGTGTCGGCCGGTCCGCGAGGCCGCCCGTCCCGCGTCCTCGCCGTTCTCGCCGCCGTGGTCGCCGTGGTCGCCGCCACCGCCATTGCCGGATGGACGCTCACCGCCGGGGGAACGGCCGGGTCCACCCGAGCCGCTCCGCCGGCCACCGCGCCGCCGGCCACCGCGCCGCCGGCCACGACCGCGCCGCCGGCCACCGCGCCGCCGGCCACGACCGCGCCGGTGCCTGGTCCGCCGGCCTGGCAGACGGCCTGGACCTCCCCCATGGACCTGTTGCTCAAGCCATACCCCGAGGTCGCGGCGGTGGACACCACGGTCCGCGACGTGGCCACCGTCGCCGTCTCCGGGACCGCGGTGGCGATCCAGCTCTCCAACCAGTGGGGGCCGGTTCCCGTCACCTTCGGCGCGGCCACCATCGGCGAGCGGGCGGGGACGACCGGAACCGGCATCGTCCCGGGGACCCTCGCCGCGGTCACCTTCCCCGGAGGCACTCCGTCGGTGACCGTCCCTGCCGGTGCCGACGTCACCAGCTTGCCGGTCGCGCTGGCCGTGCAGGCGGGCGAGGCGCTGATCGTGAGCCTGTGGGTCCCCGGTCCCGCCCCGGTCAGCGTCCACTACTGCTGTGTCGACCACATCGACGCGTACCTGAGCCCCAACGGCAGCGGGAACCTCACTCTGCAGACGGCCCCCGCCGACGCGGGAGGCAGCTGGCAGATCCGCTGGCTCTCCGCGGTGGAGGTGTCGGGCACGCCGTCACAGGGGACGGTGGTCGCCCTCGGCGACTCCATCACGGACGGCTACCGGGACGCGGGACAGGCGTGGCCGACCGCCCTGCGGCAGCGCATCGCCGGGTTGCCGCCCGACCAGCAGGTGGCGGTGGTCAACGAGGGAATCACCGCCAACACCCTCACCGCCTTCCCGTCCGGCGACGACGCCCGGGGCCAGAGCTACACCTACGCCGACCTGCAGGGTGGCCAGCCCGGGGTCACCCGTCTCGACCGGGACGCCCTCGCCCTTCCCGGCACCGAGGACGTCCTCCTCCTGCTCGGCACCAACGACATCTGGTTCGGGTGGCGCGACGCGACCCCGCCCTACGGCAGCGCGCCGTCGATCATCGCCGCGATGCAGCAGGTGATCGCCGCCACCCACGCGGCCGGGAAGCGGATCATCGGGGTGACCCTCCTCCCCCGCGCCACCAACTCGCCCGCCTGTCCGGCGGACGTGTGCGACGAGGAGGTGTGGACCCCGTCCGAGCAGGCCACCCTGGCCGCGGTCGACGCATGGATGGTCGGCCCGTCCACCGGCTTCGACGCGGTGATCGACCTGGCGGCCGTGATGGGAGACGTCTACGACGGCCAGTGCCGGCCCGACCTCCCCTTCCCTCCCTACTTCAACAACGACAACCTTCACCCGGACGTGGCGGGAGAGATCGCCATGGCCGACGCCATCCCCACCACCCTCTTCGGCATCCCCGAGGCACCTCTGCTGCCCGATCCGGTGACGGCCATCCCGACCCCGGGATGCCCGGGAGCGCAGCAGGCCGAGGCGGTCCTCGCCGCGGCGGCCGCCCCCGCGTCCCCGCCTCCGACCGGTTCCACTCCGGTGCCGACCCAGACCAGTTCGCCCCCGGTGCGTCAGGCCTTGTACCCCGGCGGGTAGAAGTAGGGCTCGTCGCACCGGTAGCCGCCGGTGGGGCCGCTGGTGGGTGGGTCGTCGGTCCGGACGAACGTCCCGCCGGTGATACGGGCGATGATGTAGCAGCTGGACGGTGTCTTGGCGGCGGGGTCGGAGGGTGCGATCAGGTTGCCCGCCGAGAAGTGGTCGATCGCCCGGAGCGCCCGGAGCTCCGATCCCCGGGACGGGTCAGACCCGGCGTTGCGGAAGGCCCGGACGAACAGCTCGGCCGACACCCACCCGTAGAGGGTGTAGAGGTCGGGCTTGAACCCCGGCGAGACCTTCTGCACCCACGAGAGGAACGTGGAGACCGCCGGGATCGCCGCAGCGTCGCCGCCCAGGTAGAGGGAGAGCGCCTGTTCGAGGTAGGCCCCGTCGGTGGCCGCGGGACCGCCGGACGCGGCCACCAGGGCGTTGCTGTAGGTCGATGCGCCGAGCACCACCACCGGATGGAAGTCCTGGGCGTCGAGCGCCTGGAACACCGCCGAGGCGTAGTTCTCCGGCATCTGCTCGATGAAGAGGATCCGGACCCCCGCGTTGCGCATGTCGATCACGTTCTGGGTGAAGCTGGTCTGGGTGATCTGGAAGGTCGGCGAGTAGACGACCTTGTAGCCGAGGTGCTCCATCGCCGCCTTCTCGCCGGCCCAGTCCGTCTCGGCCGACGGCTCCCCGGCGATCAGCGCACCGGCGTGGAGCACGTCCGTCGGGTACTTCTTCTGGAAGTACACGAGCGGGCCGAGCTCCCATCCGCCCACCGACGGCTGGGGGCTGAACGTGTTGGGGAGGTCGTTGGTGGCCTGGTCCAGGGAGACGGAGACGTTGGGGACGCCCGGGTTGGCGGCGAGCACCGTCCCCCCGTAGCCGTCGTTGAGGGAGAAGCTCCCGACCATGGCGAAGTCGCGTCCGATGTCCTGCTGGGTCAGCGCCTTGTTCTGCGCCCCGTCGTTGTAGGTGTCCCCGGTGCTGTCGACCACGATCTTCCGGCCGTCGACCCCCCCGGTGGAGTTCACATAGGCCGCGTAGGCCTGCACGCCGACCGGAGCCCCGCTGAACAGCCCGCCCGTCGTGGTCGACACGTTCCCGATCCGGACCGTCGTCGAGGTAAGGCCGGTGCGGTCGGCGAAGGCCGAGGCGGGGATCGCCGACGAACCCGGGGCGGAGGCCGACGAACCCGAGGTGGCGGCCGACGGCGACGCCGTGGACGAGCAGGCCGTCAACGCGGTTGCCGCCACCAGTCCCGCCGTCACCAGCACAGAGCGCGCCCGCCACCGCGTCCACGCCCCGCCGTCCGGATCCCTCGGCTGCCGTGCCATCTCGGTCCCCCTGTCGTTCCGCTTCGCCCACCGGCGCGCGCACGCACCGGCACTCCCCCACGCCGGCCCTTACCGCGCCGCCGTCGCCCCACTTCCGTCCCCACAGTAGGGAATTGCGGGGCCCCCGTCACTGCGAACCGGGCTCCGCCCGGTCGCGGCCAGCGGCCGGTCGAGCGTGACGAACTCGCCATCCGCCTCCACGGTGACCAACCCCCCTTGCACGAGGCGCCCGGAGCTCCGGATCCGCCTCCCCTCGATGGACGTGACCCACGCCTCGAAGCGCGAGACGGTGTTCACCAGGGTGGGCCGGAGGTACCGCAAGGTGAGGGTCCGGGTCGGTCCCGCCGAGCCGCCGACCACGTTGGCCGCAGTCAGCACGATGTCGAAGGCACCGGCCAGCACCGCCCCGTGCACGCAGCCGGGAGCCCCCTCGTAGGGCGCCGTGAACACCGCATGGCCGATCGCGCCGGGCGGCTCGAAGGCGATGGTGATCGGGAGCGCCAACGGGTTGGACACGCCGATGACCACGTCGAACGGCATGGCCGCGGCCAAGCCGGCAGCGGTGTCGGTGCGCGCCCCGTCCGGGGTCGGCCGGCCGGTGGGATCGGTTCCCTCGGCCACCGCTCCCTCCAGGTCGTCCGCCACGGACGCCAGGGCTCCCGCCGCGGCCGCCAGGGCCGCGGGACCGGCCGGCGACTGCACCGCGGCGGCGATGAGCCGGCGCACCTGGTGAGCCAGTGCCTCGCGGTCCGGGCTGCTGCGGGGCCGGTCGGCATGCTGGACGCCTCCGTCGGACCAGCCGGCGGTCACCGGTCACCGAACCGTGCGAGGAAGGAGGCGTGGGCATCGAGGGTGGCAAGCATGGCATCAGCCTGGCCCGAAGGAACCCGGAGCACCACCTCGTCGACGCCGAGGGACCGGTAGTGCTCCAACTTCCCCGTGCTGGGCACCGTCCCGAAGGGGACCACCCGGACAGAGCCCGGCTCGCGGCCGGCCGCCTCGACCGCCCGGCGGAGCCGGGGGAGGGCCTCCGCGATCCCGGACCCTCCGATAGGCATCCATCCGTCGGCGTACTCGGCGACCGCCGCGAACACACCCGGATGGGCGCCGCCTCCGACCAGGGTGGTGACCCGGGGCTGCTGGAGGGGCTTCGGCCAGCTCCAGCAGGCGTCGAGGTGGACGTGGTCACCGTGGAACTCCGCCTGCTCCTGGCTCCACAGGGCCTGCATGCACAGGACGTGCTCCCGGGCGACGGCACGCCGTTCGGCGAACACCACTCCGTGGTCGGCCGCCTCGGCGCGGTTCCACCCGAAGCCGATCCCGAGGACGACCCTGCCGCCGCTCAGGTGGTCGAGGGTGGCGACCTGCTTCCCCAGCACGATGGGATCGTGCTGGGCGGCGAGCACCACGCCCGTCCCCAGGGTGATCCGCTCGGTGACGGCCGCGGCCATCGAGAGCGCCACGAACGGGTCGAGGCTCCGCCGGTAGTCGTCGGGGTGCACGCCCTCGACCAGGGCGGGCGGGAGGCCCGCCCGCACGGGGAGGTGGGTGTGCTCGGGCAGGTAGAGGGAGTCGAACCCCCGCTCCTCCACGGCGACCGCCAGGTCCGCCGGCGACACGTCGCGGTCGGTCAGGAAGGCGGTGATGCCGAGACGCACGGCGTTCAGCCTCGCGGCCGATCGGGGAGCCCGGAGGCCAGGCCGGACCCCGGATTGGCGTCCGGGTCGGCAAGAAGGGCGGCGAACGCCGCCTCCTCCCGGGTACGGGCGGCGGCGACGTCCTCCCGGCGGGCCGCCACCATCAGGCGCTTGATCTCGCGGGTGGCGCGGGGTGGGAACGATGCGATGCGCCGGGCCAGTGCCACCGTCTCCGCGAGCGCCGTCCCCCTTGGGACGACCCGCACGACCAGGCCGGCGTCGAGCGCCTGGCCGGCGTCCAGCCACTCCGCGGCCAGCAGGGCGAGGGACGCCTGCTGCCAGCCCATCCGCTGGGGCAGCAGGAAGGTGCTCGCCGCCTCCGGGGGTACGCCGAGCTCGGCGAACGGCGCCCGCAGGCGCGCCTCCTCGTCCGCCAGGGCGAGATCGGCGAAGCCGAGCAGGGTGAGCCCGAGGCCAACCGCCACGCCGTTGACGGCGACGAGGAGGGGCTTGTCGAAGGCCTCGAGGAGGTCGAGCAGCGCACGGAACCCCGCCCCGGCCCCCCGAACGGCACCGCCGGTCGCCATCGCCGCCATCTCCCGGAGGTCCTGCCCGGCGGTGAACGCCGTCCCCCGGCCGGTCAGGACCACCACGGCGATGGAGTCGTCGGCGGACGCCCCGGCCAGGGCCCCGGTCACCGCACGGTACATGGCCTGATCGAAGGCGTTGCGCGCCTCGGGCCGGTCGAAGGTCACCACACGTACCCCGCCGGTGTCCTCGACGGCGATCCGGTGGGTGGCGGAGAGATCGGCACGGACCGGCGCGTCGCCGACCGACGACTGCCCGGGAGTGGGCCGCCCCGCGTCCCCCGCCACGTCGGACATCGGTCCCCCTTCGGACGCTCGAGGCCGCCCGGCGTTCCGGCCGACCACCGTGCCCTTGTCTTGGACACGTGTCTGGACTGTAGTCTTGGCGGGTGAGTTCCCGCAACGCGCCCTGGGATGCCGGAACCGCTCCCTCCCGGGGGCCTGGCATGGCCCACCACGCGGGCGGGCTCGTCGCCGAGCTCCGGTGCGGGGACCTCTCCCGTGGGGCGGCGGTCGAGGAACGGGAAGGCGCCAGCCCGGCCCACTGCGGGGCGATCCCGGAAAGCGACCCCGGGACGACCGCTCCGTGATCGACGTCCCCGTCCCGGAAGCCACCCGCCGGCACCTGACCGAGCGGCAGGCCGAGG
This sequence comes from Actinomycetes bacterium, assembly GCA_021801235.1. Taxonomy (GTDB): domain Bacteria; phylum Actinomycetota; class Acidimicrobiia; order Acidimicrobiales; family RAAP-2; genus DASZIT01. The sequence goes on along the minus strand of JAJYYG010000007.1, from coordinate 21,463 downwards.
TGGTCCGCCGGCTCCTCGACGCCACGGCGGTCGAGGTGGGGGCCTCGGGCTATGCCGGACTCAGCGTCCGCAACGTCGCCCGTCGGGCCGGTGTGGCCCCGGCAACCGCCTACACCTACTTCAGCTCCAAGGACCATCTCCTCGCCGAGCTGCTGTGGCGGCGGATGGTGGCCCTCCCGCCGGTGGCGGCCGACCCGGACGACCCGCTGGTGGAGCGGCTGGACCGGACGGTGCAGATGATGGTCCTCCTCACCACCGGGAGCCCGATCGTGGTGGGAGCCTGCACCGCAGCGCTGTTGAACGCGACCCCCGACGTGAAGCGCCTCCGGGACCGCATCGGCCTGGAGATCCACCGGCGGTTCGTCGACGCCCTCGGCGAGGGGATCGACCCCGAGGTGGTGGCGGTGCTCGAGGCCACCTACTCCGGCGCCCTGCTGATCGCCGGCATGGGGCACATGGCCTACGACGAGGTGCCGGGCTTCGTGGCCCAGGCCGCCGGCCTGATGATCGGCACCGGACCAGCGGACCCGGCGTGACCGCCGGGCCGAGGTCGAGGCCGCCGTCCGCTACTGTCCGACCGCCGCCCTGCGGATCCTCGAGGAGGAGACCATGCCGTCCTACCCGCGTGCCGAGCTCGAAGCCATGGTGGAGCGTTGGCTGGACACCAACCGCCGTTGCGAGGAGGCGCTCGACTGGTCGGCGCTCGCCGACCTCTACACGGAGGACGCCTCCTACGGCTGGAACGTCGGCCCCGACGACGAGTTCATGGCCGTGGGCCGCGACGAGATCCGGGAGCTGGCCGTCGGGCTCGAGATGGAGGGGTTCGGCGGGTGGACCTACCCCTACCAGCGGGTGCTGATCGACGACGTCCAGGGCGAGGTGCTCGGACTGTGGAAGCAGGTCGCCGACGCCACCCGGCCCGACGGCAGCCACTACGAGGTCGCGGGGCTGGGGGGCAGCTGGTTCCGCTACGGCGGCGAGCAGCGGTGGTCGTGGCAACGTGACTTCTTCGACGTGGGGAACACCACCGCCGTCTTCGTCGAGATGATCCGGGCCGGCGCCCTCTCCGAGGGGATGACCAGGCGGATCGAGAGGATGGCCAAGGGCCGCCAGCCCGGGCACTACCCGGTGGGCGGTGCACCGGTCGGCCTCTGGGATGGTGTCTGACCGGCCTCCCGGGTAGGTTCGGAGCATGTCCACCGACTGGAGCACCCTCGCCGCCACCCTCACCCGGTCCCTCCACCTGGAGGTGCCGCCGGTGGCCATCACGTTCGCCGACCAGGTGCCGGACGGCGTTCCCGGCTTCGGTGCGCCGATGAGCGAGCCCGCCGCCGACGGGCGCAGGGGCCGTGTGGCCGCCGGCTGCGTGTTCTGGGTGCGCGCCCTGGCCGAGACGTTCGCGACCGCTCCCGAGGATCACGGAAACTGCAGTGTGGGTTCGCTCACCCACGGTCTCGCGAGCCTCGACGAGGTGGCCGGCAACGACGACGTCGCCTCGCTGCTGGCCTCCGGCTGGGTGACGGCGGCCATGGTGCCGGGGATCCCGACGGTGTCGCGGCGGGCGGAGGCGATCGTCTACGGGCCGCTGGCCGCCAGCGCCGTCGACCCCGATGTCGTGCTCCTTCGGGTCAACGGGCGCCAGCTGATGGTCCTGTCCGATGCCATCCCCGGCCTCCGGATCGAGGGAAAGCCGCAGTGCCACATCGTCGCGGTCGCCAAGGAGCAACGAGTCGCGGCGGCGAGCGTCGGCTGCGCGCTCTCACGTGCCCGGACCGGCATGCAGCCCCACGAGATGACCTGTGCGATCCCCGGGGCCGACCTCCCCGACGTGGCCCGCCGCGTGCAGGCCACCGCCGCCGTGGACGCCGACGTCGCCACGTATGCGGCGAGGGACGCCCGTCGCTTCGCGTGAGCCCGCCTGCGACGGGAGCAGCGGCACGGCGGGGAACCCCCTACCGGGCCGGCCGGGGGCGTACACGCGTCACGGGGCGCCCCTGACGGGCGCCCCGTGACGACAGGCACTGCTGTGTTGGACACCGGGTTCCCCGTGATGCGCCGGATGGGACCTCGGTCCGGCTAGGTGGCCCGGTGGGTGTCTGGCTGGGATTCGCCAGGTGGTACAGCGAGCCGCCTCAGCGGCCAGCCACCTCCAGGGTCCCGAAACGTTGACTGCTCAGTTGGACCACCTCCTTCCTCTGGTCCGCACATCGTAGCGAGCACGGGGGAGGAAGTGGTGCACGCCGGAGGGCGCCGGGCGGGACCGGTGGAAGGCCGGTGGAGGAGCGGTGGAGAGGGCGGTACAGTACGAACGTATGTTCGTATCCCCGGGCAGGTCCCTTCCCTCACAACCGGCACGGCCGGCTTCCCGGGGCCCGGTCGACCGGCGGGCCCTGGATGCCCTGGCCCGGCAGGTGCGCCCCACCTCGTGGCACGGGACACGCCTGCTCCCGGCAATCGCGGCGCTGACCGGGCTGCTCCCTGACGGTGGGCTCCGCCGGGGGACCACCATCGTGGTCACCGGCGGGAGCGGCGGGAGCGGCGGTGACGCCCGGGGCGACCTGGCCCTGGCCCTGGCCCTGGCGGCGGCCCCCTCGGCGGCGGGGCACTGGTGCGCGGCCATCGGGCTCCCCGACCTCGGGGGTGCGGCGGTCCGCGACCTCGGCGTCGCCCTCGGGCGCCTCGTCCTCGTCCCCCGGCCCGGACCGGCATGGCCCGACGTCGTCGCCGTCGCCGTCGAGGGGATCGAGGTGGTGGTGGTCCGCCCCCCGTTCCCGCCGCGACCGGGGGTGGCCCGCCGCCTGGTGGCCCGGGCCCGGGAGCACGGGACCGTCCTGGTGGTGCTCCCGGGCCACGGCGGATGGCCCGAGGGAGGAGACCTCCGGCTCTCCGTCGCCGCCGCACGGTGGGAGGGTGCCGGCGACGGGCACCTGAAGGGACGGCGCATGACCGTGGTGGCCTCGGGCCGGCGGGCGGCATCCCGGACGCGGCGGTGTGAGCTCTGGCTCCCCTCCCCCACCGGGTCGGTCGAACCGGCCGGGGAGGGCGCCCGGGGAGCCGGGACGGGCGCCCCGTCCGCGCCACCGCCGCCAGACCCCGGGGACGCACCGTGCTGACCGGGGACGCACCGTGCTGACCGGCATGGAACGGGTCCTCGTGGTCCGGTGCCCCGACCTCGAGTCCGACGACGAAGGGGGGCACGCCTTGCGGGCGTTCGCCCGGGTGGTGGCGGCCGTCGGGGCGTACTGCCCGTGGACGACCACCGTCCGGCCGGGCGTCTGCTCGCTCCCCGCCCGGGGCCCGGCCCGGTACTTCGGAGGCGAGGCCGCCCTGGTCGACCTGGTCGCCACCGCCGCCACCGCCGCCGCCCCGGCCCTGCCCACCCCCCAGGTCGGCATCGCCGACGGCCTCTTCGCCGCCCTGGCCGCCGCCCGCGCCGGCCTCGTGGTGCCGCCGGGGGAGACGGCGGCGTTCCTCGCCCCCCTGCCGGTGGGCGTACTGGTCGACCCCGCTCTGGCCGGGCTGCTCGCCCGGCTCGGCATCCGTACCGTCGGCGCGTTCGCCGCCCTCCCCCCGGGGCATGTGGCCGGCCGGTTCGGAACGGCCGGGACGGCGGCCCACCGCGTGGCCCGCGGGGAGTCGGGGAGCACCGGCCCACCGGGCCCACCAGGCCGGCCGGTTGCCGGCGGGCCGGCGGGCCGTGGCGCTCCGTCCGTGCCCGGTGGCGGGACGACGGGCACGTCCCGCCAGCCCGGGTTCTGGGGAGGTGTGCGCGACGCCGACCTCCGGGCCTCCCGATGCCTCGCCGGCATCCAGCGGCTCCTCGGTCCCGACGGGGTGGGAACGGTGCGGACCCAGGGCGGCCGGGGACCGGGCCAACAGACCCGCTTCGTGACCTGGAACGGCAGGGGAGCGCCCGACGGCGGGCCGGACGACACCAGGTCGTCGGCCGACCCCCGGGGACCGTGGCCGGGGCGGATCCCCCCGCCGGCCCCCATGCTCGTCCACCTGGCCCCCCGACCGGCCGAGCTGGCGGCCGCCACCGGGGCGCCCATCTCCGTCTCGGGGAGGGGCCTGCTGTCCGACGGCCCCCGCCGGCTGTCCATCGACGGGGGCCGGTGGATGGCGGTGGATGCCTGGGCGGGGCCATGGCCCTGTGACGAGCGGTGGTGGTCCCGCTCGCGGCGACGGAGCGCACGGCTGCAGGTGGTGACCGGCGGCGAGTGCCGGCTCCTGGCGGCGGAGCGGGGCCGGTGGTGGGTGGAAGCCACCTACGGCTAGCAGCCGACCGACCCGCCGGACCCCCCATGCCCTACGCCGAGCTCCACGCCCACTCGAACTTCTCCTTCCTCGACGGTGCCAGCCACCCCGAGGAACTGGCCGCGGAGGCGGTCCGGTTGGGCCTTCCGGCGATGGCCCTCACCGACCACGGCGGCCTCTACGGAGCCGTCCGGTTCGCCGGGGCAGCCCGGGCGCTCGGCCTCTCCACCGTCTTCGGTGCCGAGCTGACCCTCACCTCCGGTCCGGATGCCCCCTCCCCCTCCCGCACCGGCGTCCCCGACCCCGACGGTCTCCACCTGGTGGTGCTGGCCGGGGACCCGGTCGGGTACGCCGGCCTCAGCCGGGCCATCGCCGAAGCCAACCTGGCCGGCGGCGGCAAGGGTCGGTCGGCGGTCACCCTCGACGGCCTCGCCGAACGCCACGACGGCCGCTGGCAGGTCCTCACCGGCTGCCGGAAGGGCCCGCTGGCCACCGCCCTGACCCGTGCGGGGCCGGCGGCCGCCGGGCGTGCGCTCGACGACCTGGTCGACCGGTTCGGTCGCGACCGGGTGGCCGTGGAGCTGTGGGACCACGGCGATCCCCTCGACACCGCCCGCAACGACGCCCTGGCCGTCGTGGCCGCCGGGCGCGGGGTCACCCCGGTGGCCACCAACAACGTCCACTACGCCACACCCGACCGCTTCCCCCTGGCGACCACGCTCGCCGCTGTCCGGTCCCGTCGGGCGCTCGACGACCTCGACGGGTGGCTCCCCCCGTCCCCCGCCGCCTGCCTACGCGGCGACGCCGAGCAGCGACGACGGTTCGCCCGGTGGCCCGGTGCGGTGGAGCGGGCCGGGGAGATCGCCGCGGCCTGCGCGTTCGACCTCCGCCTGGTGGCGCCCCGGTTGCCCGACTTCCCGGTCCCTCCCGGCCACGACGAGCAGAGCTGGCTGACGGAGCTGGTCCGTCGCGGGGCCACCGACCGCTACGGCCCCCGGGGCGCCGAGCGGGTGCCGGGAGCGTGGCGGCAGCTCGACCACGAGCTCGAGGTGATCGGGGCGCTGGGGTTCCCCGGCTACTTCCTGACCGTGTGGGACATCGCCATGTTCTGCCGGCGGGAAGACATCTTCTACCAGGGGCGCGGCTCGGCGGCCACGTCCGCCGTCTGCTACGCCCTCGGGATCACCAACGTCGACGCCGTCTCGCTCGGGCTCCTCTTCGAGCGCTTCCTCTCCCCCGCCCGCGACGGGCCGCCCGACATCGACGTCGACATCGAGGCCGGCCGGCGCGAGGAGGTCATCCAGTACGTCTACGGACGGTACGGGAGGCTGCACGCCGCCCAGGTCGCCAACGTCATCACCTACCGGTCCCGGTCGGCCCTGCGCGACATCGGCAAGGCGCTCGGCTACCCGGCCGACCAGGTGGACCGCTGGACCGGAGCATCCACCCGCGAGGTGCCGCTCGGGGACCGCACCGACCTGCCGGCACTGGCGCAGCGCCTGGCCGCCCAGACGCTCGGGTTCCCCCGGCATCTCGGGATCCACTCGGGGGGGATGGTCATCTGCGACCGTCCGGTGGTCGAGATCTGCCCGGTCGAGTGGGCCCGCAAGGCCGGGCGCACCGTGCTCCAGTGGGACAAGGACGACTGCGCCGCCGCCGGGCTGGTCAAGTTCGACCTGCTCGGCCTGGGCATGCTCACCGCGCTCCACCACATGGTGGACCTGGTGCGCGACCACCACGGCGTGGTCGTCGACCTGGCCCGGATCGACCAGGAGGAGGGGGTCTACGACCTGCTGTGCCGGGCCGACACCGTCGGGGTGTTCCAGGTGGAGTCGCGGGCCCAGATGGGCACGCTCCCCCGGGTACGGCCCCGCTGCTTCTACGACCTGGCCATCGAGGTCGCCCTCATCCGGCCCGGACCGATCCAGGGCAACGCCGTCCATCCCTACATCCGCCGGCGCAACGGGACCGAGCCGGTCACCTACCTCCACCCGCTCCTGCAGCCGGCGTTGGAGCGCACCCTCGGCGTCCCGCTCTTCCAAGAGCAGCTGATGCAGATCGCCATCGACGTGGCCGGGTTCACGGCCACCGAGGCCGACGAGCTCCGCCAGGCGATGAGCGCCAAGCGGTCGGGGGAGCGGATGGAGCGCCTGCGGGGGCGCCTCTTCGCCGGCATGGCGGCCCGGGGGGTCGGCGAGGACGTGGCGGAGCGGGTGTACGCGTCCCTCGCCGCGTTCGCCAGCTTCGGCTTCCCCGAGAGCCACTCGGTCGCGTTCGCCCACCTGGTGTACGCCACCGCCTGGTGCAAGGTGCACTACCCGGCCGCCTTCACCGCCGGGCTGCTCAACGCGCAGCCCATGGGGTTCTGGTCCCCGCAGAGCCTGATCGCCGACGCCAGGCGCCACGGGGTGGCGATCCGCCGACCGGATGTCCAGCTCGGCGGGGCGGACGCCTCCCTCGAGCCGGTCACCGGGTCGGACCGGGCGCATCCCGCCGTCCGCCTGGGGCTCGCGTCGGTCCGCGGGATCGGGCGCGACGTGGCCCGGCGCATCGCCGGGGGACGCCCGTGGTCGGGGATGGAGGACCTGGTCCGTCGGGCCGGGGTCACCCGCGGCCAGCTGGAGGCGCTGGCCACCGCCGGCGCCCTCGACAGCCTGGGGTGGGGCGGCGGGACGGGCAGGCGGGCGCTCCTGTGGGCGGCGGGGGCGGCGGCCCAGGCGACGCCCGGTCGCCTGCCGGGCGTGGTGACCGGATCGGAGGTGCCCCCCCTGTCCGGGCCCACCCCCGCGGAGTCGGTGGGCGACGACCTCTGGTCCCTGGGGATGACACCGGAGACCACCGCCATGGAGCTGGCACGGCCCGACCTCCGCTGCCGGGGCGTCGTGGCGGCCGAGGACCTCGCCGCGGCGGCGGCCGGGGAGCGGGTCACCGTCGGCGGTGTGGTGACCCACCGCCAGCAGCCGGAGAGCGCGGGCGGGGCGGTCTTCTTGAACCTGGAGGACGAGACGGGCATGGTCAACGTGGTGTGCTCACGCGGCGCGTGGCTCCGGTGGCGGGGGGTGGCCGGCTCCTCGGCCGCCCTGCTCGTACGAGGACGGGTCGAGCGGTCCGAAGGAGCCCTCACCCTGGTGGCGGAACGGATCGACCCGCTCCCCCTCCACGCGGCACCCCCGTCGCGCGACTTCCGCTGACCGACCCCCGACCGGGCCGACCCCCGACCGGGCCGACCCCTTGACAAAGCGGTCCGCCTGGGAGACCATCGGGACATTCATCACGCTGTGCTCATGCAGTCCATACATTTTCCTCATCAGCGTCTGTCATTGATCATCTGAAGAAGCGGTGGACGCGGTGTCCGCCGTTGACCGGCGTACCTCGGGAAGGGACAGGAGTCCCCTCCGAACCACCGGAGCGATCAACGACCGACGTGGCGCTCGCCGTCACATGAGCAAAGGAACAGCGAGATGTCGAACCCCGATGCCGTCCTGGGAGGGCTCCCCCTGGGGATCGCCTCCGTCGTCGCCGCCGCCATGCTCGTCGCCGGTGTCGCCGACATCCTGAGACACCCGTCGTGGGCGTGGCGGAGCACCGGGCACAACCGCATGCTCGCCCTCGCCCTGGTGGTCTTGGTGCCCGTGATCGGTGCGGCCGTCTACCTGCTCGTCCTCCGGGACGCCGTGGACGGCGCCACCCGTGCCGGCCGGGCGGCACACCTGCCGCTCGAAGGGGCGCCCCTGTCGGGGTCGTCGGGCGCCACCGGCCCGGCGTCCCCGGCCCGGCACGGCACCGCTCGCCCGTCCGCCGGCACCGGGACGGTCGGTGCCCCGGTGCGCATCCAGCTCCCCATCACCCCGTCCCATCCGTTCGTCCCCACCGCTTCCCCCCTGGACACCCTGGTGCGCGAGCGGGCACCCGCCTCCCCCTCCGGGTGGAAGGAAGACCCCACCGGACGCCACCAGTTCCGGTTCTGGGACGGGTTCCGCTGGACGGACAGCGTCGCCGACTCGGGGGTCCGCACCACCGACCCCCTCACCGCCTGACCCGCGGGGCCACTCGGCTCAGCCGGGCCACCAGCACCTCGAGCACCACCTCTCCGGGCAGCGCGGTGGCGCCGCGGAGGTCGAGGTCGGCCGCGGCCAGCAGCCGGATCGCCCGGGCGATCCCCGAGGACCCCAGCCGACGCGCCTGGGCGAGGGCCTTCCTGGCCGGGAATTCGCTGCGGAGGCCGAGCGCGGCGGCGGCCTCGGCGGCCGTGGCGACGCCGGAGCCGTCGAGGCGGAGCATCTGGCGGTAGTGGCGGTGGAGACCACCCATGACGACGAGGGGATGTGACCCCCCGGCTCCGACCATCCGGTGGAGCACGGCCAGGGCCGCGGCGGTGTCGCCGCCGTCGAGTGCGTCGGTCAGGTCCCAGGGGGGCGCCGACCCGGCCGCCCCGAGGAACGGCTCCAGCTGGACGAGGGACACGGTCGCCCCCGGCCCGTAGGCGGCGGCCAGCGCGCCGAGCAGACCGTCGAGCCGCCCCATCTGGTCACCGAGATGGTCCGACAGCAGGGCGACCGCCGGACCGTCGAACCGGACCGGAGCGCCCTTCAGGTGGTCGGACAGCCACTGCGACCGGGCCTTCCCCCGACCCACGGCGGTGTCGACCACCGTCCCCGACGCGGAGATCCTCTTGACCAGCGCCGGTGGGACCGTCCCCCCACCGGCCACCAGGACCAGGGTCGTCGAGGGGAGCGGGTCGTCGAGGACCGGGGTAAGGCGCTTCACGTCGGCCGCGTTCAGCTGCCCGGCATCCCGCACGACCACGACCCGCTTCGGAACCAGCAACGAAGGCGTCGTGCAGGCGTCGATGACCGCGCCCACATCCAGGCCCTCCGCAGAGGGTCCGCCGAACTCCTCGACCACCAGGGACGGATCATCCTCCCCCACCAGGCGCCCCACCAGCCGGTGCACCTCCTGGGCCACCAGGGAGGCGTCGTCCCCCTTGACCAGGTAGAGACCCGACCCGGCGGGGGCCGGTCCGGCCGACCTCGCCGCGCTCACGCACCCTCGCGACGGGCCCGCGCCACGGCGGCCAGGGCGTCGCACACCCGGCGGTTGCCGGCCACGTCGTGCACCCGGACGATCCGGCAGCCGAGGGAGACGCCGAGCGCCGACGCGGCCAACGACGCCTCGGTCCGCTCCCCGATCTCGAGGCCGAGGGTGACCCCGAGGAACGTCTTGTTCGAGGCGGACAGGAGCAGCGGGAACCCCAGCCGGGACAGCGTCCCCGACGCCCGGAGCAGGGTCAGCGACTGCGCCGCCGTCTTTCCGAGGTCGAGCCCGGCGTCGAGCACGATCCGGTCGGGGGTGAGCCCGCAGGCCTGCGCCCGTGCCGCACGCTCGAGGAGGAACGTACGGACCGTCGCCACCACGTCGTCGTAGACGGGCTCCGGGTCCGGGACGCGGGGTGCGAGGCGGATGTGGGTCGCCACCACCGTGGCACCCGCCCGGGCGGCCACGTCCAGGTAGTCGGGGTCGGCGAAGCCGCTGATGTCGTTGCCGACCACCGCACCGGCGGCGAACGCCTCCCGGGCCACCGTCGCCCGCCAGGTGTCCACCGAGAGCGGGACGTCGAACCGGGCCCGGATCGCCTGCAGCGCCGGGAGGACGCGGTCGAGCTCCTCCGCCTCGGTCACCTCCGGGCCCGGGCCCGCCTTCACGCCACCGATGTCGAGGAGGTCGGCACCTCCGTCCACGAGGACCCCGGCCCGCCGGACCAGGTCGTCGAGGGCGAACGTGGCACCACGGTCGTAGAAGGAGTCGGGCGTGCGGTTGAGGATCCCCATCACCACCGCCCGGTCGGCGATGTCGACGGTGCGCTCCCCGAGCCGGAGCGACCGGGCGTCCGCCGCAGGGACGTCCGGCGACGACGCTCCCACCGAGTCCGCTCCCACGGTGCCGGTCAGAACAGCCGGGCGGCCAGGGCCTTGCGGTAGGCCGTGGTGCGCGGGTCCTCGGGGCCGAGCGTCTCGAGCAGGTCGAGGAACTCCTGACGGGCGTCCGGATCGTCCTTCACCCGGTCCAGGAGCCCGTCGAGCAGGTCGTCGACCGCCACCGAAGCCACGTCGACCTGTTGGGAGGCGAGGCGGGCCTCGGCGGCCAGCCGCCGGATCTCCGGCGTCTCGGGGACGCGACCGAGCAGGGCCAGTGCGTCGTCCGGACTGCCGTCGGCGATCAGCAACCCCGCCAGCGCGACGATCGCCCCGGGGTGGTCGGGTTGGAGCTCGAGCGCCCGTCGCAACGGCTCCTGCGAGCCGGTCTCGAGGCCTTCGGCCACCAGCAGGTCCGCCTCGGACGGCACCGCCGCCAGCCGGCCCACGAACTCGGCGACCACGGCCTCCGGTTGGGCCCCGATGAAGCTGTCGACCACCGCGCTGTCCTTCAGGGCGAACACGGCCGGGATGGACTGGACCTGGAAGCTCCGGGCAGTGACCGGGTTCTCGTCCACGTTGACCTTGGCCAGGGCGACGGCACCGTCGGTCGCCGCCACCGCCCGCTCGATGATGGGTCCCAGGGTCTTGCACGGACCGCACCACGGCGCCCAGAGATCGACCACCACCGGCACCTCGGCGGAGCGCCGGAGGACCTCGTGCTCGAACGTGGCATCGGTGACGTCGGTCATCGGCTCGACGATACCGGCTGGCGGTCGGCAGTGAGGCCGGGGCTCCGTGGACGCTAGCGTCTGGGTATGAGCCCGGTACCGACAGACAAGGACGCTCCCGTCGAGGTGGAGGGCATCCGGGCAGGGCCGGTGTCGTCGTGGCTGGTCGCCAACGTGCCCGGGGCCGAGCCGCCGTTCACCTTCGAGCTGATCGCCGGCGGGCGCTCCAACCTCACCTTCGTGGTCACCGACGGGGCCGGACGCCGCATGGCCCTGCGCCGCCCACCGGTCAGCCACGTGCTCCCGACCGCGCACGACATGCGCCGGGAGCACACCGTCATCTCCGCGTTGGGCTCGACGGACGTCCCCGTCCCCCGGGCGCTCGGGCTGTGCACCGACGAGAGCGTCAACGGGGCTCCGTTCTACGTGATGTCGTTCGTGGAGGGGCACATCGTCCGGGACGAGGCGGCCGCGCGCGCCCTGAGCGAGCCGAGCCGGGCCCGCGCCGGGATCTCGCTGATCGACACGCTGGCCCGGCTCCACCAGGTCGACGTCGACGCGGTAGGCCTGGGCGAGTTCGGGCGGCGGGACGGCTACATCGCCCGGCAGCTCAAGCGGTGGCAGGGGCAGTACGCCCAGTCCACGGTGGACGGCGTGCCCGGGCCGGCGGTCGTCGACCGGGTCCACCAGCTGCTCGCCGACCGCATCCCGGTCCAGCAGGGCGTCGGGATCGTCCACGGCGACTACCGCCTGGACAACACCGTGCTCGACGACGGCGGGTCGGTCCAGGCCATCCTCGACTGGGAGATCTGCACGCTCGGGGACCCGCTGGCCGACCTCGGCCTCCTGCTCGTCTACTGGTCCGAGCCCGGGGACGGGGACGTGGCACTGGTGGGGGTGGCGCCCACCAGCCTCCCGGGGTTCTCGACCCGTGACGAGCTGCTGGCCCGCTACGCGTCCGTCTCGGGAAGGGACGTGTCGGCGATCTCGTACTACAAGGCGTTCGGCCTGTGGAAGCTGGCCTGCATCCTCCAGGGCGTCTACGTCCGCTATGCGGGGGGCGCCGCCGCCGGGGACCGAACCGGGGTGGACCAGTTCGCCACCCACGTGGAGCGGCTCGGCGAGCGGGCGCTCACCGAGGTGGAGTCGCTGTGAACGGCGAGCCCTCCCCGGCGCTGTGGCGGAGCGACCCCTCGTGGGGGGAGCCGATCGGCGCGCGCGTCGACGATCCGGTGCTCGTCGTGGCGCTCGACGGCTGGGTCGACGCCGGGCTCGGCGCCTCCACGGCGATCGCCGAGCTGCTCGGTGCATCGCCCACCCAGGTGGTGGCGACCTTCGACACCGAACCGCTCATCGACCAGCGGGCGCGCCGCCCCATCGCCCGGCTGGTCGACGGGATCACCACCGAGCTCACCTGGCCGGCGATCCGGCTCCTGGCCGGCACCGACCGCACGGGCCGCGACATGCTCTACCTGACGGGCCCCGAACCGGACTTCGGCTGGCGCCGCTTCCTCGAAGCGGTCACCGAGCTCGCCCGCCGGATGGGCGTCGTCACCGTGGTCGGGCTCGGCGCCTTCCCCGCTCCGACGCCGCACACCCGGCCCGTGCGGCTGGCGTCCACCGTCCCCGCCCAGTCGGCAGAGCTGGCCGGGCGGATCGGCTTCATCCAGGGGACCATCGACGTCCCCGCCGGGATCCAAGCGGCACTCGAGCTCGCCCTGGGTGCGGCCGGCATCCCGGTGATCGGGCTGTGGGCCCGGGTCCCCCACTACGTGGCGGCGATGCCGTTCCCCGAGGCGAGCGCGGCGCTGATCGAAGGGATGTGCGCCATCACCGGGACGGTCTTCGACACAGCGCCGCTCCGCACCGCCGGCCAGGCGTCGCGCCGCCAGATCGACGAGCTGATCGCCGGCAACGCCGAGCACGCCGAGATGGTCCGCCGGCTCGAGTCTGCGTTCGAGAGCGAGGCGGAGTCGTTCGGCCTCAGCACGGACGTCCCGTCGGGAGACGAGATCGCCGCCGAGCTCGAACGGTTCCTCAGGGAAGAGGGTGGCTGAACACCAGGCCCGGTGCCGGGCGAAGCTCGGCTCGCGTCGCCGGTCGCGGCCGCGGTCACGAGGCCGCGCGTGACGCCCGGAGGTGCTGCCGGGGAGCGCGTGCGGGCGAGGTGCTCCCCGTAGACGGCCAGCACGGCCAACGCCACCACGACGGCCACCACCAGGACGGCCAGCCTGACCCACGGGCTCGACCGCCGGTCGGCAGGTGGGCGGGCCGAGGCGGCTGCCAGCAACGCCGCCACCTCCGGCGGCAGCGGTCCGTCGGAGGACCCGGTCGTGCCGGGTCCGGCACCACCCGTTCCGACGGCACCGGACCCGGCGGCCACGGCGGTAGCGGACCCGGCGGGGAGGCCGACGGGAGGACCGGGCGGGGCGGGGGGGCCGGGAGGTGGTCGCCGCGGGGAGAGGGGTGACCGCCTCGCCGGGCGGGCGCGCACCGTGGGCGTGAAGACCGGCAGCTCGGTGACGATCCGGTTGAGCTCCTCGATGGACGCGGCGGCCGCCAGCTCGCCGAGCCGGAGCTCGTAGTCGTGCTCCCCCAGCAACCCGCGTTCGTGGGCGCTGTCGAGCAGCCTGCCGTACCGGTGCCGGTCGTCGTCGGTCACCGGTCCTCCGGCCACGGGCGTCGGTACTCCCGGGCCACCCGGCACGCCTGGGCCACCGGCGGGGACCGGGGGAACCTCGACTCCGGACGAAGCACCGCCGCCGGTCGGGGGGAGGGGGGCCGGGGGGACAGGAGGAGCCCCCAGCTCGGGCACCGGTAACGGGGCACGGGCGGGGCGGGTGTCTCCCTCCTCGCCTGCGTCGCCGCTCATCGGCGCATTGTGCGCCACGGGAATCCGGGGCGCAACCGGCGGCACCGTGCGCCACGGGAATCCGGGGCGCAACCGGCGGCACCGTGCGCCACGGGAATCCGGGGCGCAACCGGCGGCACCGTGCGCCACGGGAATCCGGGGCGCAACCGGGTGACGACCGGCTACCGTGGCCCCGTGCTCGTCGACGGCGCCATCGGGTTCGACCCTGCCGACGTGGTCGATACCGCAGTGCGGGCCGAGCGGGACGGGTACGACGGCGTATGGACCGCGGAGACGGCGCACGATCCCTTTCTGCCGCTCGCCCTGGCGGCAGAGCACACCCGGCACCTCGAGCTCGGGACCGGCATCGCGGTCGCCTTCGCCCGGAACCCGATGACCCTGGCCATGACGGCCAACGACCTCCAGACCATGTCCGGGGGGCGGTTCCTCCTCGGCCTCGGCTCGCAGATCAAGCCCCACATCGAGAAGCGGTTCTCGATGCCGTGGTCCCATCCGGCGCCACGCATGCGGGAGCTCGTTCTGGCGATGCGGGCCATCTGGGCGAGCTGGGCCGACGGGAGCCGCCTCGCCTTCCGGGGCGAGTTCTACCGTCACACCCTGATGACACCGATGTTCGACCCCGGACCGAACCCGCACGGTCCGCCCAAGGTGTTCGTGGCCGCCGTCGGCCCCCAGATGACCGAGGTGGCCGGCGAGGTGGCCGACGGGCTGCTCGTCCATGGCTTCACCACCGAGCGGTACCTGCGCGAGGTGTCGCTCCCCGCCCTCGAACGGGGGTTGGCGCGCGCCGGCAAGTGGCGCGGGGACGTCCAGATCTCGTATCCCGGCATGGTGGTGACCGGACGCGACGCCGCCGAGGTCGAGGTGGCCCGCAAGGCGGTCAAGGCGCAGCTCGCCTTCTACGGTTCCACGCCCGCCTACCGCCCGGTGCTGGAGCTGCACGGATGGGGAAGCCTGCAACCCGAGCTGCACGCCCTGTCGCGGCGGGGCGCGTGGGACGAGATGGCGGACCTCGTCGACGACCAGATGCTCGACACGTTCGCGGTGGTCGGCGACCTCGGGGAGATCCCGGGGAAGGTGCGGGCGCGCTTCGGGGACGTGGTCGACCGCTTCAGCTTCTACGCCCCCTACGACGTCGAACCGGGCCGCTGGTCGGAGATCCTCGCCGCCTTCAAGTGACCGGGTCGGACCGCCGGGGTGACCACCCGTCGATGCCCGCCCGGCCATCGCCGGAACCGCAGGTCCCCGTCCCGCAACCCGGAGAGGGCGCGGTCAGACGACCACGTTGACGAGCCGGGGGGGACGGCTGACCACCCTCCGGGGCTCGGCGCCGGCGAGCGCGGCGACGACCGCGGGGGACGCCAGCGCGGCGGCCGCGGCGGCGTCCTCGCCGATGGCCGGATCCACGTCCAGCCGGTCACGCACCTTGCCGTTCACCTGGATCACCATCGTCACCGTGTCCTCGGCCACCAGGGCCGGATCCGCCACCGGCCACGCGTGCAGATGGACGTGGTCGCCATGGCGGCGCTCCCAGGCCTCTGCGGCCAGGTGCGGCGTCATCGGGGCCAGCACCAGCAGGAGCGAGTCCACTGCCTCGTCGACGACCGCGGCGTGGGCGTCCCCGCGGGCGTAGGGCTGGAGCAGGTTGACGAACTCCATGCAGGCCGCCACTGCCGTGTTGTACGACCAGCGCTCGTAGTCACGGGTGACCCGGTCGATCAGCCGGTGGGTGGCCTTGCGGACGGCGAGGTCTTCGGGGGTGAGCGTCCCGTCGTGGCGGGGTGGCGCGGCGCCGTCCTCGGGCACGGCGAACCGCCAGACCCGGTCGAGGTAGCGGCCGCAGCCCTCGATGACGGAGTCGGTCTGCGCCGTCCAGTCGACGTCGTCGGCGGGGGGGCCGACGAACAGGTGGAAAAGGCGGAGCGCATCCGCCCCGACGGTCGAGAGGTAGGTGGACGGTGCGACCAGGTTCCCCTTGGACTTGGACATCTTCGTGCCGTCCATCCGGATCATCCCCTGGGTGAACAGCCGGGCGAACGGTTCCCGCAGGCCGGCGGGCCCGAGCCCGACATCGGCCAGGGCCTTGGTGTAGAACCGGGCGTAGAGCAGGTGGAGGATGGCGTGCTCGATCCCGCCGATGTACTGGTCGACCGGCATCCAGTGGAGGGCCGTCGCCGGGTCGAAGGGCTCCGTCTTGTTGTGAGGGTCGGTGAAGCGCAGGAAGTACCACGAGGAGTCGACGAAGGTGTCCATGGTGTCGGTCTCCCGCGTGGCCGGGCCGCCGCAGACCGGGCACGTCGTCGTGCGGAAGCCTTCGTGGGTAGCCAGCGGCGACTCTCCGGTCGGGAGAAAGGCCACGTCGTCGGGCGCCAGTACCGGGAGCTGGTCCTCGGGCACCGGGACGATGCCGTGGTCGGCGCAGTAGACGACGGGGATGGGACAGCCCCAGAACCGCTGCCGCGAGACGAGCCAGTCGCGGAGCCGGTAGTTGACCTTGCGCTCGCCGATGCCCTCAGACTCAAGCCACTCGGTGGCTCGCTCCTTGGCGGTCGGGATGTCGAGGCCGTCCAACCAGGCGGAGTTGATCTTCTCTCCCGGGCCCGTATAGGCGCCGCCCGGCCCACCCTCGGGGCCCCCGTGCTCGTCCCACCCGTCGGGAGGCCGCACGGTGCGCACGAACGGGAGCCCGTGGGCCTGGGCGAACTCCCAGTCGCGGGTGTCCTCGGCGGGGACGGCCATGATGGCGCCGGTGCCGTACCCCATCAGCACGTAGTCCGCCACGTAGACCGGCACGGGAAGCCCGGTGAACGGGTTCACCACCGACGATCCGGTGAACGCTCCCCGCTTGCCGAGGCCGCCCGCACCGGACTCCGACATGCGTTCGATGTCGGAGCTCGCCGCGGCACGGGCACGCAACTCGTCGACCGCCGCACGGTGCTCGGGCGTGGTCAGGTCGTCGACCATCGGATGCTCGGGGGCCACCACCGCGTAGGTCATCCCGAAGGACGTATCGGGTCGGGTCGTGAACACCCGGAGCACCAGCGGCGGGCGGCCGTCCGAGCCGTCGCGACCCGCAACCGTCAGGTCGTACTCGGCCCCCTCGGAACGGCCGATCCAGTTCCGCTGCATCGTCTTGACCCGCTCCGGCCAGTCGAGGGCCTCCAGATCGGCCAGCAGCTCGTCCGCGTACCGGGTGATCCGGAAGAACCACTGCTCGAGATCGCGCTTGACCACCGGGTCGCCGGAGCGCTCGCAGGTTCCGTCGGCCAGCACCTGCTCGTTGGCCAGCACCGTCTGGCACCCGGGACACCAGTTGACCGGGGCGTTGGCCCGGTAGGCGAGGTCGTGGGCGAGGAGCCGGAGGAAGATGACCTGGTTGGCCCGGATGTACTCGGGATCGTGGCTGCGGATCTCCCGGCGCCAGTCGTAGACGGCGCCGAGCGAGACGATCGACTCCTTCAGCTCGGCGATGCGGGCGTCGGTGAACACGCGGGGATGGGTGCCCGTCTTGATCGCGGCGTTCTCCGCGGGGAGCCCGAAGGAGTCGAACCCGAACGGGGAGAGCACGGCGTGGCCGAGCATGGTCCGATGGCGGACCAGCAGGTCTCCGAACGTGTAGTTCCGTACGTGGCCCATGTGGGCGGGGCCGGAGGGGTAGGGGTACATGGTGAGGACGTACCAGGGGGGGCGGGGGTCGTCGGCCTCGACCTCGTAGGTACCCTCGTCGGCCCAGCGCTGCTGCCACTTCTTCTCGATGCCGGTGACGTCGTAGGCGCGTGCCATGGAGGACGATCGTACCGGGGCATGCCGGGGCCGAACGCAGGGGAGTCCTTGGACACCCCGGGACTACATCGTTGCCAGGGGACGCCACGGACCCGCAGGGGAGCCCTTCGGTCGGTCGCCCCGTCCGCCCCGGTGGACGCGTCGACGCCCCACGTTCTCCGGCCGCAGCGAGCCCTGTCGTCACCGGTCCGGGGCCTGTCCCCCACTGTCGCCGTCGACGCGGAGGCGGGTGTCCGTCGTGGATGTCCGTGCTGATAACGTAAGTCGCCTTCGGGGGCGTAGCTCAGCTGGTAGAGCGCTTGACTGGCAGTCAAGAGGTTCGTGGGTTCGAGTCCCATCGCCTCCACCATCGAGGTCTTCACGTTTCACGTGGGGACCAGTTCACGTTTCAGCTGTCGTCATGGTGCCACGGCGGTATGACGCCCTCGACGGGTAAGGCCGTGGAGACCGTCGGCTCCGATCAGGCCATCGTGAGGACGCGTCGGGGTGACGGATGGCGGCGCTGTCGGGGATGCGTCACCGACTACGGCGGTGCGTTCGTCGACGCTCCGACGAGATCGGCAAGGGTGGTCCGTCGTCGCCGCCGGGTACGCGACCGACGGCCGGCGGCGAGCCGGCGGGCGTTGTCGGCTTCGCGCGCGCTGAAGGCATCGGCCACCGCCAGGTTGCGCACCACGAGGGCGCAGGCGACAAAGAGGCTCATGGGCACGCGCCCCATCGTCCGGCACCAGCCCCGGGCGACGTCGATGGTTGCCGGGTCCTTGATGCGGGCGTTCGCACGCTCAGCGGCCGAGCGCCGGGCATAGGAGCGTCGCCAGGCTGGGCCGGGGTAGTCGTGGCGTTGGGAGGTCTTCTGGTTGACCGAGGGCGGCACCGTGATGGTCTGGTGGGTGCAGCAGAGCGGCGGGTGCTCGGGTGGTGAGATGACCTCCGGGCGGTCGAGTGGGAGGGTCATCGAGCGCTCCCGCAGCGGGCAGCGGACCTTGCCGAGGAGGGCCGGGCAGGCGACCCGACAGAAGCCGTCGGGGTCGACGGCCGCCACTCGCCCGAGCTTGTAGCGGGCCAGCTCACCAGCTCGTGCGTCGTGGGCCCGGATGTCCTCGTCGCTCGCCCCCCGGGCAAGGGGGGCCTGGCCGAAGAGGCGATCAGGTGTGCCTGGGCAGTAGCAGTTCCCGTGGTGCAGCGTCGTGCCGGCGTGGGTGCCCTGGGTGCCGCGATCGGAGGGGTGCAGGTCCATCACGAGGCTCGCCCCTGCGGCCCGGAGCGGCAGGGCGAAGTGGGAGGGCACCCGGTGGGCGTAGCCCGAGTCGGCCACCACGTCGCCGAGTGGGACACCACCGGCGGCCATCTCGGTGAGCACCCGGACCATGGGGGGAACCGGGTCGTGGTCGCACGAGACGAGGTTCATCCGGCGCACCAGCTCTGGGACCGCGCCGCCTCCGCTGTCTTCGACCATGGTGGCCAAGGACAGGTAGTAGCCGAAGAAGAGCTCGTCCTTCTCGCCCGGGCCGCCGCCCTTCCGGTGCCCCCACGACGCTTCCTCGTCGGCATAGGCGCCGTCGGCCTTGGTGCGCCTGGTGGAGAAGGACTCCAAGTCGGTCCAGTCGACCGCCAGCGAGCGTGACGTGTCCTTCAGCCCCTCGGGCACCGATGCCTCCACCAGTGCGTCGAGCACGTCCTGGCACACCTTGGTGGGCGTGCCGTTGGGGTGCTCGTCCTCCAGCGCGCCGGTGACCAAGGAGAACGTCCGTTCCACCTGACGGTAGGTGAGGACGTGGGGACCGCTGGACCAGGAGGCAACGACCCCGAGACGATCCCTGTCGCCGTCGGCGAGCCCGAGAAGCGCCTGGTGGACACGGCGGAGATGGGCGGGGCGCCCATCGGCCTGGCAGAGCAACATCCCGACGAGCAGGGTGCGCACGCAGAGCTGGCGAGGGCGGACACCGATGGGGAGCGTGGCCTCGATCGGAGGAGCGATGCCCGAGGACGGCGGGCGCAGCCGGGTTGAGCTGCTCGACCACGTGCGGGCCGGCGTGCTCGAAGAGGTTCCTGGTCGTGGCGCGTGTCGGCTCACCGCGGTGAGTCTGCGTGCCTGGATGACGGTGAGCACGTGATGCCCATTAGTGACGAGCCTCGATGGCCGCTGGCTCGATTGACCCACCGGCGGGTGGCTTCGGATTCGGATCCCCCGATCGAAGGACCCGTGACTGCTCCTCTAAGAGTTTCTAAGGGAGGGTGACCCGGTCTTAGACAGTGTTAGACTGGCCGCTATGCAGCGGCGGGACAACCCGTACACGCCGGGAGCGGGCCGCAAGCCGCCCTACCTGGCCGGCCGGGACCGGGACCTTGAGGAGTTCAGCTCGCTGATCGAGATCCTCTCCTCGGGCGGTGCCGATCGCAGCCGGATCTTCTACGGCTTGCGGGGGGTGGGGAAGACCGTGCTGCTCATGGAGCTGGACCTCCTTGCCTCCGAAGCGGGGTGGGCCACGACCGACGTGCAGGAGGTCGGCTCCCAGCCCGACTTCAGGTCGACCTTCGCCCAGATGGCCGCCAGGTTGCTGCGGGAGATGAGCCGTCGGTACCGCATCCGCGACCGGGTCGAGCGGGCTCTCGGGGTGGTCAAGGCGTTCAGCGTGGTCGCTCCGGGTGGTGTGCAGCTGAAACTCGACGTCGAGGCCGTCGCCGGCGTGGCCGACTCGGGGGATCCAGAACAGGACCTTGTCGAGTTGCTACGCGAGATCGGTCAGACGGCTGCAAGCGCGCAGAGCGGCGCGCTGTTCCTCATCGACGAGATGCATAACCTCGACGCCGCCTCGCTGGCGGCAGTGTGCATGGCCTTCCAGGCTGTCAGCCGCGACGCCCTACCGGTGGCATTGGCCGCGGCGGGCCTGCCGGATCTGCAGGTGCGCTTGATGCGGGCGAAGCCCTACGCCGACCGGCTCTTCGAGTACCGGGAGCTGGGCAGGCTACGGGATCCCGAGGCACGGGTGGCGCTGGTCAAGCCGGCCTCGCTGCTCGGGGTGGAGTTCGCTGCCGACGCCGCCGCTGAGGTGGTGCGCCTGGCTGCCGGCTACCCGTACTTCTTACAGGAGTACGGGAGGGAGCTGTGGAACGCGGCGGAATCCTCGCCGATCACCACGGCCGACGTTGAGGAGGTGCGAGACCTGGTTCAAGAACAGCTCGCGCGCACGTTCTATGGCACTCGCTTCGAGATGGCAAGTGACGCCGAGCAGCGCTACCTGGCCGCTATGGCCTCATTGGGCGATCCGCCCTACGCCACGGCCGAGGTGGCCCGGGCGTGGGGAGCGGAGAACCAGCGCCAGACCTCTCCGCATCGCGACAGCCTCATCCAAAAGGGCCTCATCTGGTCGCCCCGGCGGGGCCAGGTCGACTTCACCGTCCCTCTCTTTGCGGAGTTCCTCCTCGAACACCATCCGATCGGCGGTTTCGATGACGAATGACCGCCACAGGTGCACCCGCCACAACTGCGGCTCGAAGACAGAATCAACCCATGTAGGCGCCGAAGTCAAGCTGCTGTCTCCCCTGGAAGACCTGAGCTTGGTTGGGTTAGCAGGCGGACGTTTCCCGGCGGAACTCTGGCTTATCGATGCTTGTTTCGATCCTCGATCGGTTGCTGAGGACGAGGACTTGGCGAATCACCCGAGTATGATGGTCGGTCAGGAGGCGGTCGATCCCCAGTTCTCATTGTGTCCCTCCAGGCCCACACCTTTCAGTTGTGCAACCACGTCAGGCTCGATAGGCATCAGACCGCCGGCTGATAGCCGTCACCTCGACGGTACTGGTGGCGTCATCGATCAGGTAGAGGATTCGGTAATCACCGCGACGCGCCGAAAACGTAGGGGCCAGGGGCGGTTTGAGGGGCTTTCCGACGCGGCGTGGGTCATCGA
>JAJYYG010000146.1 GCA_021801235.1 Actinomycetes bacterium | reverse complement strand
GGTGGGGGCCGCCGCGGGTCGCACGGTCGGGGGGGCGCTCCCCCGGGCCCTCGCCTTCTACCTCCCCCAGTTCCACCCGATCCCCGAGAACGACGCGTGGTGGGGGCCGGGCTTCACCGAGTGGCGCAAC
This sequence comes from Actinomycetes bacterium, assembly GCA_021801235.1. GTDB lineage: Bacteria > Actinomycetota > Acidimicrobiia > Acidimicrobiales > RAAP-2 > DASZIT01. Next base: position 4,905 of record JAJYYG010000146.1, on the reverse strand, counting down.
GTGACCAGGGCGGCGCCACGGTTCCCCGGCCACTATCAACCCCACCTCCCCGGGGAGCTCGGCTTCTACGACCTCCGGGTGCCCGAGGTGCGGGCCGCCCAGGCCGAGCTCGCCCGGGACCACGGGATCTCCGGCTTCGTCTACTACCACTACTGGTTCCACGGCAGGCGGCTCCTCGAGCGTCCGTTCGACGAGGTGCTCGCCTCGGGAGAGCCCGACTTCCCCTTCGCGCTCTGCTGGTCGAACGAGCCGTGGAGGCGGGAGTGGGACCAGACCGGCGACGTGCTGATGCCCCAGCACTTCAGCCCCGAGGACGACCTGGCCCACATCCGCTGGCTGGCCACCGCCTTCGCCGACCCGCGCTACATCACCATCGACGGCCGCCCCCTCTTCCTCGTGGAGCGCCCGGCCCTCCTCCCCGATCCGGTCCGTACCACCGACACCTGGCGGGCCGAGGCGCAGCGCCTGGGCTTCCCCGACCTCTACCTGTGCTGGGTGGCGCGCCCCGGCGACACGGGTCGGGCCCCCGTCGCCGGCAGCGACGCCGTGGTGCTGGGAGACCCGTGGATCGACGTGCCGGCGGACCGGGCGGGTGACGACGGGCGTCCGCGGCGGATCGAGTACGGCGCGGCGCCGGCCGCCCCGGTGTGGCCGAGCGGCTCCGTGGCGCGGCTGCCGTCGGTGGTGGTGGGCTGGGACGACACGCCGCGCCGCCGGGAGGGGGGGACGGTGCTGGTGGGCGCCACCCCCGAGGCCTACGGCGACCGCCTGCGCCGGGCGTGCTCGGCCGTCGGTGGCGAGCCGGCCGGCGGTCAGCCGACCGGAGCCGGCCTGGTCTTCCTCCAGGCCTGGAACCGCTGGTCGGACGGCTGCCATCTCGAACCCGACCAGCGATACGGACGGTCCTTGCTCGAGGTCACCCGGCAGGTGCTCGCCGGGCTCCCGGTCGGCGGGAGCGGGTCCCGGAACGGTCCCGGGAGCGGGTCGCGGAACGGGCTGGGGGGCCGGTCGGCCGGATCCGCGCCCGACCCGACCCCGCATGACGACGGGATCCGCGCCCGCGCCGACCGGCTGCTCCTGTCCCTGGTGCCCGACCGGACCCCCCGGGCGGCCGTGCTCCGCCTCTCCGGGGGGCCCGGCGGAGCGGGGGCGCGTACCGCACCGACGACCGGGCTGACCGGGGAGGCCGAACGAGTGGTCGACGCGGTCGCGGTCGACGTGACGTCCATCGCCGACATCGCCGGCGGGATGGCGGAGGTCGGCCCGATCGACGGCGTGTACCTCCTCGACGTGCTCCACCACCTCCCGGGGCCGGAGGCGCTGTTGTCCGAGCTGTCCGCCTGGTGCCGCAGCCACGGCGCACCCGCCCTCGTGGTGTCCTCCCCCAACGCGACGTCCTTCGAGGAGGCCCTGAGGTTGCTCTGCGGCCGCTGGGAGCCGGGCCCGGATCCCGCGCCGGGCGTGGCGTCAGGGGCGCCCCTGTCCGCCGAGCGGCTCGAGCGGCTCTTCGAGGAGTGCGGATGGCGCGTCGCCACGCGGGACCATCGACGCGCGGAGGAGGTCGCGGACCTCCCGACGGTCGAAGGTCTCCCCCCGGAGCTGCGGGGAGCACTCGCCGCCTTGGCGCGCGCCTACAACCCGGACGCCGACGTGGACCGGTTCGTGTGGGTCGTGCTGCCCGAGGCCCCCGGCAGCGGGACCGAAGCCCCGGACGCAGGGACCGAGGTCCCGGGCAGGGTGCCCGCGGTCCCGGACGAGGGGGACGACCGTCTCGGTCCGGCCCCGGCCCCGGCCCCGGCGTCACCGGATCCGGACCGGCTGGCCGAGCTGTCCGCCTTCCTGGTCGCCGCCGGGCTGGTCGAGGACCCGAGCCTCACCAGTCCGGCCACGGCGGATGCGGCGGCCGCAGCCGCCCCGCACGGGTCGCCACCGACCGTCGCACCGCCACCCCCGCCGGACCCGGTCCGGTCGTTGCGGCCCCGGTGGCTCGAGCTCCGTCGCCGGTTCGTCGAGACCGCGCCGCGATCGGCTACGGTCCTCCGGAAGTTCCGGGACGTGCTCCGGTGAGCCTCCCTCCCCCGCCGGACCCGCAACCCGGCGGCCCACCACGACCCGAACGGGAGCACACCACGGTGGTCGACCCCGCGCACGATCAGCTCCGGACCCCCGGAGGGGCGGACCCGGCCGGGATGCCCCCGGGCCCGTGGCTGTTGGTGGTGGGGATGCACCGGAGCGGCACCTCGGCGCTCACCGGCGCGTGCGCCGCCCTCGGTCTCCAGGCCCCGAGCGTCGACGACCGGATGGACTGGCCGGAGAGCAACCCCGAGCACTGGGAGAGCCTCGCGCTCGCGCTCCACGACGACGCGCTCCTGCACCATCTCGAAGGGAGCTGGGACGCCCCCCCGGACCTGCCGCCCGGGTGGGAGCTCGGATCGGCGATCCGCCCGGTTCCACCGCCCGGGCCGGCGGCGGCGCGTGCGTACCCGGAGCCGGGGCCGTTGGTGTGGAAGGACCCCCGGGCGTGCCTCCTCCTGCCCTACTGGCGGCGGGTGCTCCCGTCCCCGCCCGCCGCCCTCCTGGTCTGGCGCCCGCCGATGGCGGTGGCCCGCTCCCTGCGCGCCCGCGACGGCCTCGCCCTGGCCCACGGCCTCGCCCTCTGGGAGCGCTACAACCGTTCGGCCCTCGAGAACCTGGCCGGTGTCGACACCTACGTCGTCGACTACGACGCCCTCCTCGACGATCCGGGACCCGAGCTCGGCCGGATCGCCGCATGGATCTCCGGGCTGGCGCCCTTCGCCCCCTTCGCCGGGAGCTGGGAGCCCGGGGCGATGGCCGCCCACCTCTCCTCCGGGCTCCGGCATCAGAGCGGGGACACCGAGGACGAGCTCGTGCTCCCCTCCCAGCGCCGGTTGGCCGCGATCCTGGCCGGGCTCGGCGGCGGCCACCGGCCGTTGGACGCCGGGATCCTCCCCCCGGAATCGGGGTGGACGACCGCCCTGATCGAGGGACAGCGCGCGCTGTGGCTCCGCACCCGGCGGGTGGGCACCCTGGAGGACGAGGTCAACCGGCTCCGAGGCGCGTCGCCGGTCACCGCCACTGCCGGGCCTCCCGCTCCAGGCGCCGGGGCCGGACCACCCGCGCCAGGCGATGGAGAGGGCGCCACCTGGTCCCTGGACGCGCTGGCGGGACGGCTGCGGGGCGTGCTCCGCCGACTCGACGGCGATCGGACGCGTGGTGCCGCCGGGTCCGGCTGAGCCGCGGACGGCGGCCGGACTCTGTTACTCCGGAGCCATGCGACCGCCGGCGCGCCGGTTGCGCTCGCTGACGACCGTTCCGACCGCCGTCAGGTACCCGTCCAGCTCGCGACGCTGCCCTCGGGTGAGGGGGCCGTGGTCCGGGGAGCGTTCGCCCGGCGGACCCACGTCCCACCCGTCTGCCCGGTGGTCCACCCCGGGGGGCAGCGGAGTCAGCGCCCGGACGATCCAGTCCACCGTGCCGGCGGGGTTGACCGTCCGGGCGAGGGCTCGGGCTGCTGCCGCCAGGACGTCGGGGACCGCATCCGTCGTCCCGGACGCCGAGGCGGGACGGATGCTCTCGGAGTCGGCCGTTCCGACGTCCCGCCAGCCGCCGGCAGCGGCGGCGTCCTCGAACGAGCTGAGGGTGAACGGCCGGCAGGCCGATCGTCCACCGCCGGGGGGACAGGCCCCGTCCGGCCCACCGGGGCCGGTGGTGCCGAGGAGCGCTCCCATGCCGCGGTCCAGATGCGTTGCGTTGGGAACGGCGACTACCAGGAGCGGGGCACCGGCTCCGAGCGCCCAGCGCGACAGCGCCGACAGGACGACGGTCGGCCTCGCCAGCCGGTGGAGCCCGTCGAGGAGGAGCAGGGCCGCGACGTCGTCCACCGTGTCGAGGCGCGCGAGCAGACCGTCGAGAACGTCGGGTCGCTCGATCGGCTGGCCGGCCGCCATCCATCGGGGACCGGGGGACGGCCCGCCGTGGTCGCCACCGTCGTCTTCGGAGCCGGTCGGGAGGAGCGGGACGTAGCCGAGCCCCGCAGCGCGCACCTGCCTTCCGACCGCCTCGTCGAAGGGCAGGAGATCCGCCACGATCCGGCCGGGCGTGCCGACCAGATCGACGGTCAGGGAAACGGCCGCCGCCGCCGCCCGCAGCCGGCCGTCCCGGTCGCCGCCCGTCGGCGCCTGAGCGGGAACCGGATCGAGGGTGGCGACGAGCCCACCCCGGGTCGGCCCGCCCCCGTCCGGTCCCGGGGGGGCGAGGACGGCCCGGGTGGCCTCGAGGTACGCCCTCCCGTACCGGTGGTCGGGCTCGAGGTGGTTCCCCTCCGCCCATTCGTTCCAGGCGAGGAGGAAGAGCAGGTTCTCCTCCGCGCGGACGCCGTCGACGGACGCCACCGCCCGCCGGAGCCACCGCTCGTACGCCGCGGGGGTCGCCCCCGCGTACATGCGGGCCCCGCTCGGGCGACGGGCCGAGTTGTCCCAGCTCGCCATCACGGACGGGAACCGCTTCCACGGCGGGGGGTCGCGCTGCAGCTCCACCTCGTAGGCGGAGCGGTAGTCGTACACCCGGTGGCCGCGGAGTCCCTCGGCCGGCGGGTAGATCCGTCTCCCGTCGAGGGGCATGAAGCCGACCGAGGCGTCGAGACCGAACGCTCCGGGACCCCCCGGTGGCCATCCCCAGCTCTCCACCCAGCACAGGTAGAGGTCGGGGAAGCCCAGGCGCTGCGCCTCGGCCCGCCAGGTGTCGGTGGTACGGACCGGATCGGGGAGGAGGGCCGGGCGGTACACGAGGAAGAGGGGGCGGCCGTCGATGGTGATGTAGCGCGGGTCGGCGAAGGCGGTGGCCAGCCAGCGGATGTGGGCCAGGTCGTCCTCGGGGCTGAAGTGC
>JAJYYG010000087.1 GCA_021801235.1 Actinomycetes bacterium | reverse complement strand
GGGCCTCGCGTTGGGGCCTCGGCGGCGGGGGTCGCTGGCGCCGGGGGGACGGGTCCGAGGTGGGTGGGGACGAGGACGGGGGTTCGGGTCGCTTCCGGCGCAGGGAGAGCACCGGGACCCCCGGCCGGAGTGTGTTCGGGAGCGGCCGGGCGGGGCCCGAGGCGACCGGTGCGCAGGGGACCGCCGGCGGTCGTCGGGGCAACCCGTCGTCCGGGGCCGAGCAGCTGGGGCTGGAGGCGGGGGACGCCGTGGTGCACGGCCGCTGGGGAGAGGGAACGGTGGTGTCGGCAGAGGGCTCGGGCGACGAGGCCGAGGCGGTGGTGCAGTTCCCGAGCGTCGGCAGAAAGAAGCTCCTCCTGCGGATGGCGCCGCTGAAGCGGGCGTGAGCCGGGTGGACCGGGGAGCCCGTGCGCGGCGCCCGGCGAGCGAGTAGGAAGGGGCGATGACGGCAGCGCAACCCCGACACTCGCACCACAAGGCGCCGCACCTCACCAGGCACGCCTACGAGCACGAGCTCCTCCGACTCCAGGGGGAGCTGGTGAAGATGACCGACTGGGTCCACCGCACCGGCGCCCGCGTGGTCGTCCTCTTCGAGGGGAGGGACGCGGCCGGCAAGGGAGGGGTGATCAAGCGGATCACCGAGTACCTGAGCCCCCGGATCTGCAGCGTGGTGGCCCTGCCCGCCCCGACCGAGCGGGAGCGTGGCGAGTGGTACTTCCAGCGCTACACCGCCGAGCTCCCCACGGCCGGGGAGATCGTCCTCTTCGACCGGAGCTGGTACAACCGGGCCGGGGTCGAGCGGGTCATGGGGTTCTGCAGCGAGGAGCAGTACCAGCGGTTCCTCCAGGAGTGCCCGATCTTCGAGCGGCTCCTGGTCGACGACGGGATCATCCTGGTGAAGTACTGGTTCTCGGTGAGCGACGCCGAACAGGAGCGCCGGTTCCAGAGCAGGATCGACGACCCGCTGCGCCAGTGGAAGCTCAGCCCGATGGACCTCGAGGCCCGGGCCCGCTGGGTCGACTACTCGCGGGCGAAGGACACCATGTTCGTCCACACCGACCTCCCCGAGTCGCCGTGGAACGTGGTCGAGGCGGACGACAAGCGGGTCGCCCGACTCAACTGCATCGCCCACCTGCTCAGCCAGGTCCCCTACGAGGCGATCGACCATCCGAAGGTGACGCTGCCACCCCGGGAGAAGAACAAGGGCTATCGCCGGCTGCCCCGTGACCTCTCGCGCTACGTCCCGGACCACGCCGCCACGCTGATCGCCCCCTGACCGCCCCGTCCTCAGCCCGGCATCCGCCGCCACACCGCGCGCGGGAGGAGTTTCATCACCGCGAACACCCACCGCAGGACGGGCGGCGCGTAGACCACCGCGGCGCCCGACGCGAGCCCCTTGACTACGGCGTCGGCCACCGCCTCGGGGGTGGTGGCGAACGGAGCCGGCTCCATCCCCTCGGTCATGCGACCGACGACGAAGCCGGGCCGCACGATCATGACCTTCACCCCGGAGCCGGCCAGCGAGTCGCCCAGGCCCTGGGAGAAGGCGTCGAGCCCGGACTTGGACGATCCGTAGATGAAGTTCGCCTTGCGCGCCCGCTCGCCGGCCACCGACGACAGCACCACCAGACGGCCGTGGCCCTGGCGTCGGAGGCGGTCGGCCACGGCGAGCATGGCCGAGGCCAGACCGGTGAAGTTCGTGGTGATCACCGAGGCGGCGGACACCGGGTCGTGCTCGTCGACCGACTGGTCCCCCAGGACCCCGGCGGCCACCACCACCACGTCGATGTCGCCGAACTGCTCGAAGAGCCGATCGACGACGGTGGCGTGCCGGTCGATGTCGGTGGCGTCGAAGTCGACGGTCTCGACGGTGTCGGCCCCCGCCTCGGCGGCGGCCTCCGCCGCGGCCAGGAGCTTGGGTCCGTCCCGTCCGGCCAGGATCACCGTCTTGCAGCGGGCCGGGACCAGCTTGGCCACGATGGCCTGGCCGATCTCCGAGGAGCCGCCGAGCACCAGCACCGACTGGGGTCGTCCGATGGCGTCGATCATGGGATGGTCCGATCTGTGGGTGGGGTGGGCGTGGTGGGCGTGGTGGGCGTGGCTGGGGCGGATCGGCGGGCCGCCCTGCCGGGTTCAGCGGCCTTGGGCGTGCCGGACCCGGAGGCGGCGGGTTTGCCGGACGCAGTGGCTTTCCCGGAGGCAGCGGCCTTGCGTGGAGTGGCGGCTTTGCCGGATCCGGCGGCTTTGCCGGATCCGGTGGCTTTCCCGGAGGTGGTGGCTTTCCCGGAAGTGGTGGCCTTGCTGGTCCGTCGCTGCGTCGGGGGCGACGCGTCCGGCGACAGGCCGAGCCTCCGTCCGAGGTCGGAGCGGAGGACACCGTCCGGGTCGACCCGGTCCCGGACGGACCGCCACGCGTCCAGCCTCGGGTACATGGCGGCGAAGGTGGCCGGAGCGAGGCGCGAGTCCTTGGCCAGGTAGACGCGCCCCCCGGCCGCCAGCACCTGCTCGTCGAGCCTGTCGAGCAGGCCGTCGAGGCCCGGGTGTCCGACCGGGAGGTCGAGCGCCAGGGTCCATCCGGGCATCGGGAACGAGAGCGGCCCCGGGTCCCCGGGCCCGAAGCGCTTGAGCACCGCCAGGAACGAGGCGAGCTTGATCTCGGCGAGCTGCTCGATCACCCGCCGCACCGTCTCCGACTGGTGGTCGGCCACGACGAACTGGTACTGGAGGAACCCCCGCGCTCCGTAGAGCCGGTTCCACCGGGCGACACCGTCGAGCGGATGGAAGAACGACGTCATGTGATGCGGCTTGGCCAGCTGGCGCTTGGGCGCCTTTCGGAACCAGAACTCGTTGAACGCTCCGACCGTCAGCGGGTTCAGCAGTCCGCTCGGCGGCGTCAGCGGCACCGTGGCCAGGGTGCGCGGGACGAAGGCGCGGGCCCGGTCGGGAGCGGTGCGGAGGCGGGCCGGCAACTGGTCGAGGCGGGCGTGGTCCCCACGGGTGAGCACCGAGCGTCCGAGCCGGCTTCCCGTCGCCTGGCAGTCGATCCACGCGACCGAGTAGTGGTAGCCGGCATCGCCGGTGAGCATCCGGTCCATCACGTCGTCGAGGTCACGGGCCCGCTCGGTGTCCACCAACAGGTAGCTGGTCTCGACCGGGATCATCTGCACGGTGGCTTCGGTCACGACCCCGGTGAGGCCCATGCCCCCCGCCGTCGCCCAGAACAGGTCGGGGTCCGAGGCCGGCGTGAGGTCGAAGGCGCCGGTCGGGGTGACCAGGGTCATGCGCGTGACGTGCGAGCAGAAGCTGCCGTCGAGATGGTGGTTCTTCCCGTGGATGTCGGCCGCGATCGCCCCGCCGACCGTGACGAGGCGGGTGCCCGGGGTGACCGGCACGAACCATCCCAGTGGGACAAAGCGCTCCATGAGCGTCTGGAGGCTGACCCCACCTCCGACGCGGACCAGGCCGCGGTCGAGGTCGACCTCGTGGATGCCGTCGAGCCAGGTCATGTCCACGACGGTGCCGCCCGCGTTCTGCGCCGCGTCCCCGTAGCTGCGCCCGAGGCCGCGTGCGACCAGGCCGCGCCCGGTTCCGGCGGTGGCACCGGTCATCGCCTGGTCGACGACGGTGGGGTGCACGGCATGGACCACGTCGGCGGAGGACGGAGCGGTCCGCCCCCAGCCGGTGAGGAGCTGGCGCCGGCTCTGCGGGACGGTCACCCGCCGTAGATCCCGACGGCGAACAACGCGATCCACACCACGCCGTAGAGCTGCAGGCGGTGGTCGTGGATGGCCAGCTCCTCCGGGGCGGCGCCCCGTCCGGAGTCGAGGATCCGGACCACGTGGAGCAGGCCGATGACGAAGGGGATGATGGTCAGCTGGAACCACACCGGGTCCCTTCCGGGATGGACCTGGGACGCCCGCTCGAACGCCCACAGGCAGTAGGCGGTCACGGTCACCGCCGCGCTCAGCGTGCGGACCGCCTGGAGGAACGAAGCGGAGTAGAGCCCCAGGGTCTGGCGGACCGCAGAGGTGTCGGTTCCGGCCGCCTCGCCCTGGCGGGAGCCGTTGTCGGCCAGCAGGATCTTCTCCCCCGACCGCTTGCCCGTGACGATCAGGAGCGATCCGAACGAAGCGACGATGATGAACCAGTTGGACAGCACGACCCCGGTGGCGACCCCTCCGGCGATCGCCCGGAGGACGAACCCCGAGCTGACGGCGGCGAGGTCGAGGACGGGCTCGTTCTTCAGGCCCAGCGAGTAGACCACGTTGATGGCCCCGTAGACGCCCATGACCACGGCGAGGTGCCAGCCGGCCAGCAGCTGAGCGAGTACGACGGCCACCACGAGGAGGACGGCCCCGATGGCCATGCCGACCGCTACCGGTACCACGCCCGCCGCGATCGGCCGGTTCCTCTTCGTCGGGTGGGCGCGGTCTGCGTCGGCGTCGAACGAGTCGTTGAGGAAGTAGGTCCCCGAGGCGGCCAGGCAGAAGATGCCGAACGCCCCGACGCTGTGGAGGAGGACGTCCCGGTGGAGGAGGACGCCGGCTGCACCGGGCGCCACGAAGACCAGGACGTTCTTCAGCCACTGGCGGGGCCGGGCGACCCGGACCAGACCCTCGGCCAACGACCCGGCGGCCGCCGGCTGCGGACCGCCCGCACCGTCTTCGTCGAATGGTTCCACGGCTTCGGCCGGCGAGGCCACGGCGTCCTCCGCATGCAGGGATGGTGTCGAGCGCGTCCGCCGAACCTAGCACGCAGACCGGGTCCCGCCCCTTCCGCCGCCGGGGCGAAGCGGCTCCGGCCCGGCCCGGGGGGCGGTGACCCCGGGACCGGTCCCGGGTGGCGCCGACCCTGCGCCCGGTGGCACCCTCCCCGGCCGTTTGGCGCCCGGGAGGGTGCCAGGGTTTAGTATCGGCGTCCGTGAAGCGACCGTACCGAGTGGTCGTGGCCAAGCCCGGTCTCGATGGGCACGACCGCGGGGCCAAAGTGATCGCCCGGGCGCTCCGCGATGCCGGCTTCGAGGTGATCTACACCGGTCTCCACCAGACCCCCGAACAGATCGTCCAGGCCGTCATCCAGGAGGATGCGGATGCGCTCGGTCTGTCGCTCCTCTCCGGTGCGCACCTCACCTTGGTGCCGAGAGTCATCGTC
>JAJYYG010000042.1 GCA_021801235.1 Actinomycetes bacterium | reverse complement strand
GTCCGTCGGTCGAGGCGATGACCGCCGGGCGGTTGCGGCGCTTCTTCGAACAGCACTACCGGCCGCGGAACATGGTGGTGGCGGTCGCCGGCGACGTCGACCACGACCGGGTGGTCGAGATGCTGGTCTCGCACTGGTCGGGGGCGCCGGAGGGTGGCGCCCCGCGACGCGACGCCCCCGGTGCGGAGATCGTCCCGCTGCGGGTCACGCGCCGGGGGACGGAACAGACCCAGGTCATCCTGGCGCTGCGATCGGTGGACCGCAGCGATCCCCGCCGTTATGCGCTCGCCCTGTGGAACCACGCGCTCGGAGGAGGTCTGTCGAGCCGTCTCTTCCAGGAGATCAGGGAGCGCCGGGGCCTGGCGTACTCGGTGTGGTCCGACCGGGTCGCGTACGCCGATGCCGGCGCGATCAGCGTGGGCATCGGGACGGCGCCCGAGCACGTCGGGGAGGTCCTGGCCATCGCCACCCGTACGCTGGACGAGATGGGGGAGGACGGGCTCACTGACCGTGAACTGGCGATCGCCAAGGGGAACCTCCGGGCCGAGACCCTCCTCTCCTGCGAGGACTCGGGGTCCCGGATGAGCAGGGTCGGGGGGAGCCTGCTCCTGCACGGCGAGGTCGTCGAGGTCGACGAGGTGCTGGCGCGCATCGACGCGGTGACCGGCGCCGACGTGGGAGCGGTGGCCGCCGAGGTCGCCCGGGCGCCCCGGACCCTCTCGGTCGTCGGCCCGTTCGACGCCGGGGACTTCGATCCGGCCGCCCTGCGCCTGGGCTGAGTGCGGGCAGTCCGGGCCGGGTCCGCCCGGGCCCGGCAGTAGGGTGACCGCTATGCGAGTCGGGGTGGTGGGAGCCGGAGGGAAGATGGGCCGGGCCGTCTGCCGGGCCGTGCTCGACGCGGCGGACCTCCTGCTGGTCGCAGCCGTCGACCCGGGGTTCGCCGGCACTGATCTCGGGGTGCTGGTGCCGGGCGCCGACGGGGTGCCGGTGGGAGGCGACCTCGGGATGCTGGGGGCCTCCGGGGCAGAGGTGGTGGTCGACTTCACCCACCTGGAGGCGGCACGGAGCACCCTCGCATGGTGCGTGTCGACCGGGACCCACGCGGTGGTGGGGACCACCGGGTTCACCGATGCGGAGCTCGACGCCCTGCGCCTCCGGTTCCCTGCCGACGTGGCCGGGGGCGCGCACTGTGTCATCGCCGCCAACTTCGCCATCGGCGCGGTGCTGATGATGCGCTTCGCCGAGCTGGCGGCTCCGTGGTTCGACGGTGCGGAGATCGTCGAGCTCCACCACGACGCCAAGCTCGACGCACCGTCGGGCACCTCGGTGCGGACGGCGGAGCGCATGGCCGCGTCCCGGACCGCGGCCGGACGTTCCTCTTTCCCCGACGACCGGACCACGACGGTCGTGCTCGACGGGGCCCGGGGCGGTGCCGGCCCCGGGGGCGTGCGGGTCCACTCCGTGCGCCTGCCGGGCCTGGTCGCCCATCAGGAGGTCGTGCTGGGCGCGGTCGGCCAGTCGCTGACCATCCGTCACGACTCGTACGACCGGTCTTCGTTCATGGACGGCGTCCTGCTGGCGGTGCGCGAGGTCGGACGGCGTCCCGGGCTGACCCTGGGGATCGAGCCGTTGCTCGGGCTCTGAGTCCGGACCGAACGATGGTGGACACACGTCAGAGGATCCTGGGGGCCACCTACGCCTGCGTGGCGAGATGGGGACTGTCGAAGACGACGGTGGAGGATGCGGCCCGGGAGGCCGGCCTCTCGAGGGCCACCGTCTACCGGTACTTCCCCGGCGGGCGGGAGGAGCTGATCCACGACGTCGTGACCTGGGAGCTCATGCGGTTCTTCGGCCGCCTGTACGAAGCGGTCCAAGGAGCCGAGAGCCTCGAGGCGGTGATGGAACGGGGGATCCGCTTCGCCCACCGCTCCATCGTGGAGCACGAGGTGCTCCAGCGGGTGCTGCAGACGGAGCCGGAGATGCTGCTCCCGACGCTCACCATCGAGAGCAACCGGGTCCGCCAGGGGATCGCCGAGTTCCTGCTCCCTTACCTGCTGCGTCACGGCATGGCCGAAGGCGTGGACCCCGGGCGCGCCGCCGATTTCCTCGCCCGCATGGTGCTGTCCTATATCAGCTCCCCGGGCCGGTGGGACCTGGACGATCCGGGCGAGGTGCGCGAGCTGGTCCGCTCCGAGCTCCTGGCCGGTGTGGTGGTGGGCCCGGAGCCCCGTGCCGGCGGCGGGGGCGAGGTCCCGCCTGCTCTTGACGATGAGACATGATCTGACGTAGCGTCACAATCCGTGAGATCCGAAGGAGCAGCGCTGAGCATCGTGGAACCCGCTCCGGGCGCCCGCGACCTGAACGAACGGGACGAGCAGGCGGCGGGCGCGTCGGCAACGGGTGCAGACAGGGTGTCCCCGCACCGGGTGCGGATCGTGGACGCCGCGCTCGCCTGCCTGGCGCTCGGCGGGACCACCAAGACGACCGTCGACGACATCGCCCGCCAGGCCGGGCTGTCCCGTGCCACCGTCTACCGCGTGTTCGCGGGCGGGCGGGACGAGATCCTCGGAGCGGTCGTCGACACGGAGCTCGGCCGGCTGTTCGCTGCGCTCGGGGCGCGCATGGGCGCCGCCGACGACCTGGGGGAGGTCCTGGCCGTCGGTGTCTGCGAGGCCGTCACCCGGATCGACCGCCATCCTGCGTTGCGGTACCTGGTGGAGCACGAGCCGGCCACGGTGCTCGGCCACCTGGCCTTCGACGCCTCGAACCGGCTCCTGGCTGCCGCCACCGGGTTCGTCGCCCCCTTCCTCGTCCGTTGGATGGACCCCGACGAGGCCTGCCGGGTGGCCGAGTGGGCGACCCGCATCGTGCTCTCCTACACCATCAGCCCCTCGCCGGAGACCGACCTTACCGACATCGATGACGCACGCCGTCTGGTGGGGACGTTCGTCCTACCGGGGATCCGGGCGCTCCGTGCACCGGATCGGTCCGCACCGATCGCCCTCGGCCCGTTCGCGGCCGGAGACGAGCCCGGCCCGTCCCCGACGACCCGGCGCCGCTCCGCCCGCAGGCAGGGCGTCACCGGCCCCGCCCGCCGACTTCCGTCCAGCCACACGCCACCGCACACCAACCGACCCCAGGGGGAGACGTCATGACCATCGAGATGAGCAGTACCGAGGAGATCATCGGACGGGACGAGATCAACGACTTCGAGGCGATCCTCTCCGTGGTGGGGACGGAGGAGAGCGACGGCCGCCACGTCGTCCACTCGGACTACGACACCATCTTCACGTGGGACTACGAGAAGGGGGCCCGGCCCAAGCTGGCGAAGCTCTACGAGAAGGCGAAGAATTCGCAGTGGAACGGGGAGACCGACCTTCCGTGGGAGACCGACGTCGACCAGGAGCGTCTGGTCATCGAGAACGCCGAGGCGAACGGCGGGTTCGGTGCCGGGTTCGACCTCAGCGGCACCCCGGTGGAGAAGTGGTCGGACAAGGAGTGGATCCGGTTCGGCGTCGAGAGCCAGAACTGGACGTTGTCGCAGTTCCTCCACGGTGAGCAGGGCGCGCTCGTCTGCACCGCGAAGATCGTGGAGTCGGTGCCGTGGATCGACGCCAAGTACTACGCGTCGACCCAGGTCATGGACGAGGCACGCCACGTCGAGGTGTTCGCCAAGTACCTCGACGACAAGCTGTCGGGTCACTACCCGATCAACGCCCATCTCCGGATGCTGCTCGACGACATCATCGCCGACTCCCGCTGGGACATGACGTACCTGGGCATGCAGATCATGGTGGAGGGGTTGGCGCTGGCCGCCTTCGGGTTCATGGCCCAGATGACCGGCGACCCGCTCCTCAAGCAGCTCCTCCGCTACGTCATGGCGGATGAGGCTCGCCACGTCGCCTTCGGGGTGCTCAGCCTCCAGGAGTACTACCAGGGCCTGGGCGCAGCCGAGCTCCGTGAGCGACAGGAGTTCGCGTTCGAGGCCGCCGTCCGGATGCGGGACCGCTTCCTCCAGCAGGAGGTCTGGGACCGCATGGGGATCGACCCCAAGGCGATCGTCCCGGTCGTCCAGCAGGCGCCCGAGCGGGCCGAGTTCCAGGCGCTCCTGTTCTCGAAGATCGTTCCCAACTGCCGCAAGCTCGGGTTGCTCGACGCGGCCGACGGATGGCTGCGCACCAAGTTCACCGAGCTCGGGGTCATCGAGTTCGAGACCTGGGAGGACACGTCCGAGGAGTACACCGCCTTCTCGGCGGTCCCGGAGCGGTCGTAGGAGCCACCTTGCGCTCCCGCCCGGACGCCGCGCACGACCGGGTGGACGCCGCGCCCGTGCTGGTAACCTCCCCGTCGTGAGTCCCCCTCCTGCGCCCCCGGGCGCGCGGCGCTGATCCCGTGGCGCGCTTCGGTTCGGTCGTGACGGCCATGGTCACCCCGTTCGACGACGAGGGGGGTCTCGACCTGGACGGCGCGGTCACCCTGGCCCGGCACCTGAGTGCGTCCGGATCGGACGGCCTGGTCCTCGCCGGGACGACAGGTGAGGGCCCGGTGCTCTCCGACGGGGAGCGGCTCGACCTCTTCCGCGCCGTGGCCGATGCGGTCACGGTCCCCGTGGTGGCCGCTACCGGGACCAACGACACCGCACACACCGTCCGCCTGACCCGGGAGGCCTCCGCGTGCGGCGTCGACGGCGTCCTGGTGGTCACGCCCTACTACAACCGCCCCTCGGCGGCGGGGCTCGAAGCCCACTTCCGGGCGGCTGCTGCGGCCACCGGGCTTCCGGTCCTGCTCTACGACATCCCGGTGCGCACGGGGCGGCGGATCGGCACCGAGCTGCTCGTGCGGCTCGCCGCGGACGTCCCCAACCTGGTCGGCGTGAAGGATGCCACCGGGGACGTCGCGGGTGCCGCCGAGGTGGTGGCCGGCACCCCGGCGAGCTTCGAGGTGTACGCGGGGGACGACTCGACGACGCTCCCGTTCCTGGCGGTCGGCGCGGTGGGGATCGTGAGCGTGGCCTCCCACTGGGCCGGCGGCACCTTCGCCGAGCTGACCGGCGCGTTCGCCGACGGCGACCTCGACCGTGCCCGCCGCGCCAACGAGCGCTTGTTCGAGTCCTACCGCTTCGAGGCGTCGGACCGGTACCCGAACCCGGTGCCGGCCAAGGCGGCGTGCCGGGCGCTGGGACTGCCCGGAGGGGACTGCCGGCTCCCGCACCCGCCGGCACCCGGAT
>JAJYYG010000031.1 GCA_021801235.1 Actinomycetes bacterium | reverse complement strand
GTCGCCGATCATCATCGAACCGGCCGGAGCCAGAGGAAGCGGTTGCATCACCCCCAGTTTCGCAACCCCGGTCCTCATCGTCACGCCCTCCCTCGAAACACCAGAACCTCTGCACTTATTATATACCCTCTTGAGCACGAAGTGTTGGATCGTTCCAGGTCAGGGGTCTTCCAGGGGGGCTACGTCAGGAGTCCTGGATTCCGATCGGGGTCGAACGGAGCTGACCCTGGTCCATCTTGTCGACCAACGCACGCCGGGCCTTGCCTGCCTCCGCCGCCGTCCGGAAGCCCCGTTTGGTGATCTGCTCACGCCGGCCCGTCACCGGGTCGGGCTCGAGTCGGAGCTTCAGGTACCAACCTCCCCGGCCGTCGGGGTACACGCCGGTGGGCTTCGCAGGCATCGCCAGGACCTCCGTGAGAACAGGCTGAGAACACGCATCGGAAACGCTTTTGTTCTCAACATGTCCTTACGGGGGTGTCTCGCCGGTCAGCGAACCAAGCGAACAACGCCCTGACCTGGACTTTTCTGGTGCGCTCGGAGGGATTCGAACCCCCAACCTTCTGATCCGTAGTCAGATGCTCTAATCCGTTGAGCTACGAGCGCATGGACGCGCGTACCCGTCGGCCGCGCAGCGGCACATCCTAATCCAATGGCCGGAGGGCCTCGGGCGGCGACCGCACATCACCTGACGGTGTGTCAGATACGATGCGCACCACCAGCCGGCGCAACGACCGCCTCACCTGAACCGACCGGAGGTACCGATGCCCACCACACCGCCGCTCGCGGGAATCCGCGTCCTCGAAGCCTCCGCCCTCGGCCCGGCTGCGGTGACCATGCCACTGGTCGACCTCGGTGCCGAGGTCATCAAGGTCGAACCACCCGCCGGCGACTACATCCGGGAGATGACGTGGCCGATCGTCGAGGGCGTGTCGCTCATGCACCTCCACATCAACCGGGGCAAGCGGTCCATCACGCTCGATCTCCGGAACGACGGGGACGTGGGGATCTTCCGGCAGCTGGCAGCCCGTTCCGACGTGGTGGTCGAGGCCATGCGGCCCGGCGGGCTGGCGCGACGCGGCGTCGGCTACGAGCAGCTCCGCGAGCACAACCCCGGGCTCGTCTTCTGCACCATCTCCGGATACGGGATGACCGGCCCGTACCGCGACCTTCCGAGTCACGGCATCGCGTACGACACCTGGGCGGGGATCGTCACGCCCCAGGTCGACGAGGAGGGGTTCACCTACCTGCCCGAGCACGCGTCGATGGGCATCCACGCCGGCCCGCTCTTCGGGGCCCTCGGGATCGTGGCCGCCGTGCTTCGCGCCAAAACCACCGGTGAGGGGTCCTTCGTCGAGATCGCCCAGTCCGATGCGGCGGCCGCCATGGACTGGTACCGCTCCGAGACGTGGCGTGCCTACGAGCGCCCCGAAGCCGAGGTGACCGGCAACAAGGCCGACGGCTTCGAACGGCGCGCCCCGGGGACCGCGGGCATGGTCGAGGGCGTCCGGTACCAGGTCTACGAGGCCCAGGACGGGCGCTTCGTCCTCTTCATGGCGTCCGAACAGGCATTCTGGCGGAACTTCTGCGAGGCAGTGGGCCGGCCCGAGCTGTTCGAACGGTGGCCCGGCTCCCGCTTCGCGGACCACGCGCGTGGGAATACCGAGCTGAGGCGTGAGCTGCGCGACATCTTCCGCACCCGGACCGCCGCGGCGTGGATCGAATTCGGGGTGGACGCCAACGTGCCCATCGGCCCGGTCAACTCCCCCCGGACCATCGCCGACGACCCCCAATTCCAGGATCGCTTCCGTTGGATCCCCCGGGAACGTCTGGGCGCCGACCAGCTCCCCTCGCCCCTCAAGTTCGTCGGCGAGGAACTGCCCGCTCCCTCGATGGCACCGACGGTCGGCCAGCACACGGACGACGTGCTGCGCGACCTGCTCGGGTGGGACGACGCCCGGATCGCCGAGGCTCGTTCCTCAGGGGGCCTCGGCGGCCCGGCCGCGACGGGGCAAACTTCCTCCTGAACCCCGGGGAGCTTCCAACCGCACGCACCCTGCCCCGAGCTCCCGACCGCACGCACCCTGCCCCGAGCTTCCGACCGCATGCACCCTGCCCCGAGCTACGAATCTGACGGTGCATTAGCATCTCCCCATGAGCCCGGCCAAAGCCCGCGTGCCTGCGATCGAGGGCTGGTTCACCCTCGATTCCGACGCTCCCGCCCTCATCGGCAGCCGTTGCGCCAGCTGTGGGACGTTCACCTTCCCGAAGGAGACGGTCTTCTGCCGCAATCCCGCTTGCTCCGGAACCGAGTTCGCCGACACCGAGCTCAGCCGAACAGGAAGGGTGTGGTCGTATACGAACGCCTGCTACCAACCCCCGAAGCCCTACGTCGCCGCCGACCCCTATGTGCCGTTCGCCCTGGCTGCGGTCGAGCTGGCACCCGAGCAGATGGTCGTGATGGGACAGGTCGCGACCGGCGTCACCGTCGACGACCTGTCCGTCGGCTGCGAGGTCGAGCTGGTCCTCGAGACCCTCTACGAGGACGACGACCACGAGTACCTGGTGTGGCGGTGGCGCCCGACCGGCCCCGCTCCGGACGACCGCCGCACGCCCGCCCACCCGGGCCCCGGGCACCCGCCCGCCGCCGACGGCGAAGAGGGAGGGTCACGTGCCTGAGTCCAAGAAGGTCGCCGTGCTCGGCGCGGGCATGCACCCGTGGGGGAAGTGGGGCCGCAACTTCGTCGAGTATGGACTGGCCGCGGCCAGAGATGCCCTGGCCGACGCCGGTGTGGCGTGGACCGACGTCGGGTTCGTGTCCGGGGCGGACACCATCCGCAACGGCTACCCGGGGTTCGTCTCCGGGGCGACCTTCGCCCAGGCGCTGGGGTGGACGGGCGCCCGCGTCGCCTCGTCCTACGCGGCCTGCGCCTCGGGCGCCCAGGCCATCAACGCCGCACGGGCACAGATCCTGGCCGGGCTGTGCGACGTCGCGCTGGTGGTCGGGGCCGACACCACCCCCAAGGGGTTCTTCGCCCCAGTCGGGGGCGACCGCACCGACGACCCCGACTGGCTGCGGTTCCATCTCCTCGGTGCCACCAACCCGACCTACTTCGCGCTGTACGCGCGGCGCAGGATGGAGCTCTACGGCGCCACCGAGGAAGACTTCGCCGCGGTCAAGGTCAAGAACGCGCGCCACGGCCTCGCCAACCCGAACGCCCGCTACCGCAAGGAGGTGACCGTCGCCGAGGTCCTCGCCTCCCCGATGGTCGCGGACCCGCTCCGCCTCCTCGAGATCTGCGCCACGTCGGACGGCGGGGCCGCGCTCGTGCTCACCAGCATGGCGTACGCGCGTCGCCACGGCCCCTCCGGCCCTCTGACGACCGTCGACGCCGTCTCGACTGTGACGCCCCGCTACCCCCAGACGGTGATCGAGATGCCGAACTTCGCCACCGACTCCGCCGCCACCACCGCCGCCGCCGGCCCCACGTTCAAGCAGTCGGTGGCGCAGGCCGCCTACGAGGAGGCCGGGATCGGCCCCGACGACCTCGACCTCGCCGAGGTGTACGACCTGTCGTCCGCCCTCGAGCTCGACTGGTACGAGGACATCGGGCTCTGCAAGGAAGGCGAGGCCGAGCGCCTGCTGCGGGACGGGGACACCGCGCTCGGCGGCCGGGTACCGGTCAACCCGAGCGGCGGTCTCTCGTCCTTCGGCGAAGCCATCCCGGCGCAGGCGATCGCCCAGGTCTGCGAGGTCGTCTGGCAGCTCCGCGGACAGGCCACCGGCCGCCAGGTGGAGGGCGCTGCCGTCGGTATCACCGCCAACCAGGGGCTCTTCGGTCACGGGTCGTCGGTGATCGTGTCGAGGTGACGGTCAGTCCCGCCGCCCGGTTCGACAGCGGGCGATCCGGGCCGGCATGGGCGCCGGCATGGGCGCCGCCGCGATGCCCTCAGGTGGTGAGCAACACGATCTTTCCGACCTTGCCACCTGCGGAGAACCGCTCGTAGGCCGCCTGCGCATCCTCGATCGCATAGGTGGCCGCCACCGGTACCCGGACGTCTCCGGATACGAGCAGGGGGAGCACCTGCTGCGCCACCGCTCCGGTCACCGCCGCCTTCTCTGACAGGGTCCGGGAGCGCAGCGTCGACCCCCCGATGGTCGCCCGCTTCCCCATCAGGGCGAGAAGGTCGACCTCCACCCTCGAACCGCCCCCGACGCCGATCACCACGATCCTTCCCCCGGTGGCCAGCGCGCCGAGCGCGGGCCCGACCCCGGGGGCCCCGACCAGCTCGAGGGAGACGTCGTAGGGACCGTGCGACGCGGCGTCCTCCGGCGCGACCACCGTGTCGGCACCGAGAGCCGCCACCTCCGGCCGCAGGTCGGCGGAGCGCACCGACGCCACCACCTGGGCTCCCGCCCGGTGCGCGAGCTGGACGCCGGCCGTCCCCACCCCTCCGGCCGCGCCGGAGATCAGTACACGATCTCCGGTGGCCAGTGCCGCCTGGGTGAAGAGCGCGTCGTGCGCAGTGCAGAACACCTCCGGAAAGCCGCCCGCCTCCGCCCAGCCGATTCCGGGCGGCACCGGCAGGGCACTGTCCTGCGGAACGATCGCCAGCTCAGCCTGGGCCGCACCGGGCACGATCGCCATCACCCGGTCTCCCACCGCGTGACCGGTCGTGCCGGCACCGAGGCCGACGACCTCGCCGGCGAGCTCCAGCCCGGGGATGTCGGCCGGTGTCCCGGGGGGAGGGGGGTACAGCCCGCGGCGCTGCAGCAGGTCGGCTCCGTTGACGCCGGCGGCCCGCACCGCCACAAGCAACTCCCCCGGGCCGGGCCGGGGATCCGGGCGCTCCGCCCAGACCAGCGTTCCGTCGACGATCGTCACCGCATGCATCGGCCCAGGGTAGGCGACACCTACCGCCTGGTCCCACGAGCCCACCGGTCGCTCCAGCACGCGCTGACCACCCGGTCCAGTTGGACGGTCGCGACGCGGGCCGACAGTGGCGCCCGCGTCGGACGGCAGGTCCCGCGGTCGGACGGCAGTCGGCGCCGTAGGCTGGGGTTATGAGCGTCAGGAGGAGGCGGTGGTGGCGACGGTGACTCCCTCGCCCGCCGGAGGTCCTCCGATCAGGGAGCGACCCGATCGCCCCGAGCGTCCCGACGAGGACCGGCCGGACACCCCGTCCGCCGGGGAGGTCGTCGGCGCGGTCCTGGCCCGCTCGGCGAGGAGCTTCCTCCTCAACGACAGTCATGGTGGCAACGGAGACGGCCCGCCCGGAGCCCCGGACGGGCCGGGTTCGGTGCCTGATGCGG
>JAJYYG010000023.1 GCA_021801235.1 Actinomycetes bacterium | reverse complement strand
GGACAGCACCCCGACTGCCACCCGGAGCACCGGCGTGAGGATCAGGATCAGCACTCCGAGCACCACGATCCCACGTCCCTCCCCCGCGGCAATCGAGTGACCGAGGGACGAGAACGAGTGCGGGAACGGCGTCGTCTTCGACGTGAGCTCGTGGTAGGAGAAGTGCCCGCGGAGCGGGACGTAGGCGCTGTGGTGGGCGAACATCAGCCCGAGCCCGACGGCGATGACGAGGACGCTCACGACGACGCCGACCCGCAGGACCAGGCTGATCGCCACCTCGACCTTGCGGACCTTCTCCTCCATCAGGGCCGCCTCTTCGGGGGTGTGCTGGCGCCGCCGGCTCCGGAGTCCCGGCTCACCTCCAGGTGCTCCGTCCGGTCCGCCCCCCGGAGGCTCCACGGGGAGCTGCCCGTGCGAACTGGCGGTCCCGGCGGGCGCTTCGGTCACGGAAAGACTCCTTTCTGCAGCATCTCGAGGGAGATGACGACGAGGACCACCACGAACACCAGCCGGACGGTCCTGCTCGCGATCCGGCCCAGCACCCGCGCGCCCACCGTCGCCCCGAGGAGCACCCCGGCCGCCACGGGGGCGGCGATGATGGGGTCGATCTGTCCCCGCATGAAGTAGACCCCGGCGCTGGCGGCGGCGGTGACCCCGATCATGAAGTTGCTGGTGGCCGACGACACCTTCATCGGGAGGTGCATGGCGCTGTCCATGGCCGGGACCTTCAGGGCCCCCGAGCCGATGCCGAGCAGGGCGCTCACCAACCCGGCGACGTACATGAGGGCGAGCCCCATCCTGGTGCCGACCACCTTGTAGGGGATCTCGCGCTGCTCGGCCGCGTCGAAGTAGGAGCCGTGCAGGTCGAAGTAGTTGGCGAGCCGGTCGTTCGACACCGTCAGGGGCTCGGCGACGTGGCGCCGCCGGAACGTGGCGAACGAGGAGTAGGCGAGCACGAGCCCGAAGAAGACGAACAGGAACCGGGTGGGCAGCAGGGTCGTGAGGTAAGCGCCGCTGACCGCCCCCGTCGTCGTGGCGATCTCGAGGAACATCCCGGCCCGGAGATTGGTCATCCGCTCGCGCACGTAGGCGGCCGCCGCCCCGCTCGAGGTGGCGATCACCGACACGATGCTCGCCCCGATGGCCAGGCGGATGTCCACGTGGTACAGGAGCGTGAGGACGGGCACGATCACCACCCCGCCTCCGAGCCCGACCAACGACCCGAGGACCCCGGCGGCAACCGAGATCAGTGCCAGGGAGATCACGAAGTCGAGCGGGGTCACACCCCTATTGTAGCAAAATGTACGGACATCCGGTTATTCGTTTAACCAGACGACCCCTCTCCCGTCACCGCCGGCCGGTGCGAGGGGGCACCGGTCGCCGGTGCCGTCGCGGCGCCGGTCGCCGGTGCCGTCGCGGCGCCGGTCGCCAGTGCCGTCGCGGCGCCGGTCGCCAGTGCCGTCGCGGCGCCGGTCGCCAGTGCCGTCACCGTGGCCACCACGAACCCCCAGAGGAGGGCGACCATCGCCAGGTGGACGTCCTGCCAGGCCGGCGCGGCGCGCGAGAGCGCGCTGGCCGCGCCGAAGCCAGCGACGGCGACGAACAGCCCGACGGTCCCGCCGGCGGCGACGCGCCACCGGCCGGCCAGCGCCCGCCAGCGGCTGACGACGAACCCGGCCAGGCTGATGGCGGCGATGCCGGCGAGCGAGCGGTGGACCAGCTGCCAGTCGGCGAGGCCTGACGCTGACGAGGGGCACAGCGGCCACGCGGGACAGGCGGCTCCGGCGCCCTTGGCGACCACGAGGGTCCCGCCCACGATGGTGGCGAGCGTTGCAGCCAGCGCCGCCCACCCCCATCCTCCGACCGCTCCCGGCGACCACCGGCCACGGGGCCCTCGGACGGCGGCGACCGCCGTGACCACCGTGACGGCGAAGAAGACGAGACCGACGACGAGATGGACCGACACGGTCCACGGCGCGTTCTTCGCCAACACGGTCAGCGCGCCGAGCGCGGCCTGGAAGACGACCAGGGCGGCGGCCGCAGCGGCGGGAACGAACGCCACGCGTCGGGCCCGGGCCCGCGCCCGGCGAGCGACGGCCGCGGTCGAGAAGGCACCCACCGTCACCAACGCCACCAGGTAGCGATGCGACTGCTCCAAGAGCGCGTGGAACCGGTCGACCGGGCCGAGGTGCCCGTAGCACAGGGGCCAGCTGGGGCAGCCCATCCCCGAGTTGGTCACCCGGACGGTGCTGCCGAGCACGACCAACGCGTACGCGCAGACCATCGTGGCCACCGCCAACGCCACCACGATGCGATCGGCCCTGGAGCCGGCTCGCACGCTCTCCTCCGCCGGCCGAGGTCCCGGCTCGGCGTCGAGCACTGCCCCGTGGTGCTGCACTTCGACGACCCCCCCTCGCGAGGGCGCCCCACCGCTCCGGCACCGCCGCCCGGCGCGAGCGGCGGGCGCTCGTCCTTCCCTGACCGGGTGCCAACGCTACCTCAAGTTCGTCACTATTCGTAATGACTCTCAGTATTCGTGATGTGCGGGCGCGCCCTGAACGGCCATCGCCTGGTGCGGGCATCCGAGGTGGCGCCCAGACGGTCGCATCTGACAGACAGCGGCCCGGGAGAGAGGGGCGCGCGGACAAGAACGCACCAGTGTGGTGAACTTTGCACCGTGCAACGGTGGGAGCATCTCCGAGGCACGGCGCAGCGGACGCGCCTCGCGCCCCGGTCCACCAGCATCCTCGGTGCGATCGCCCTCGGTGCAGGGCTCCTCGTGTTCGCCAGCACGCCCGCTTCGGCGACCCCTGCCTCCAACTGCACCGGCACGACCACCGTGACGTGCACCTTCAGCTACACCGGGGCCGCACAGACCTTCACCGTCCCTTCGACAGTGACCCACGTGACCGTCACCGCCTACGGCGCCCAGGGCGGATCGGCCAAAGACGCCGTGGCGGGAGGGCTGGGCGGCGAGGCGCACGCCACGCTGGCCGTGACCCCGGGTGCGACCCTGCGCGTGTACGTCGGTGGTAAGGGCAGCTACACCGGGGGCGGCTACAACGGCGGGGGCTCCCCGGGCGTCGGCACCGCGACCGTCATCTACGGCGGCGGTGCCACAGGGGGCGGTGGCGGCGGGGCCTCTGACGTCCGTGAGGACGGCACATCACTCGCCAGCCGGGTGGTGGTGGCCGGTGGCGGCGGAGGCGGCGGCTTCACCGACGCTACGGTCGGCGCCCCCACAGAGATCCTCGCCGTCTGTCCAGGCGGACCCGGCGGAGGCACCTCCGGCGGCACAGCCGTCACCACAACGTCGACACAGTCGTACAAGTCCTGCTTCCATCAGTCGACGAGCACATCCCCTGAAACAAAGGGGCAGATCGAGACACCGGCGGGAGGGGGGACCCAGGCAGCCGGCGGCGCGGGAGCTACCACGCGGCGCGCGTTGACAACGACCGGCCTGGATGGGGCAAGTGGAAGCTTCGGCGTGGGTGGCGCCGCCGCCACGCCGACCACGAGCAACACAGTGGTTGTTCGAGACGACGGCTTCGGCGGAGGCGGCGGCGGCGGCGGCTGGTACGGAGGTGGCGGCGGGTCCTCCGGGTACTACGTTCCTCTCGGGTCAACAGGGCGGGCCGCGGGAGCCGTCACGGCCACCGGAGGGGGTGGCGGCTCAGGCCACACGCCCACCGGCACCGGGATGACGTCGGGGGTGTGGTCGGGGAACGGCGAGGTGCTCATCAGCTACCAGGCCCCGACCACGGCCACGGCCACGGCCACCACCACGACCGTCGCCACAGTCCCCACCGTCTCCGCGTCGCCCTCGAGCCAGACGGTGAACCTGAAGGCCACGGTGACCGCGAGCGGCACGACGGTGGGCTCGGGCACCGTCACCTTCGGCCTGTACCGGGGCCCCACCCTGGTCGGGACCGCCGCCTCGGCCCCGGTGTCCAAGGGGGCGGCGGAGGTCGCCTACACACTCCCGGGCGCGACCGCGCCGGGCACCTACACCATCGAAGCCGCCTACAAAGACACCGGCGGCGCCTTCGGCCCCTCGGCGGATGACACCCACACCCTCACGGTCGCCCCCATCACCACCACCACCGCCGTCGTGGCCACACCCCCCCACCCGAACCCCGGCCAACCGGTCACCCTCACGGCCACGGTGAAGGCCACCACGCCTCCGGGCTCCGGGGCGGTCGACTTCTCGGTGGCCGCCACGTCGCTCACCGGCTGTGGGGCGGTGCCGGTCTCTTCGGGCAGCGCCACCTGCACCACCTCGTTCAAGACGGCGGGGACGGTCACCGTCGACGCCGCCTACGCCGACACCGGCGGGCTGTTCGGGCCCTCGAGCGCAACGGTCACGCTCAGCGTCGGGTCCCCCGAGCACAAGGCGCTCGCCCCGACCACGACCACGGCTGCAAACGCCACCACGACCGCCTCGACCTCGTCGCACGACGTCACGCTCGCTGCGAGCGTCACCTCCCCCGGCACGACGGTGCGCACGGGCACCGTCACCTTCGGCGTGTACCAGGGCCCCACCCTCATCGGGGGCGCCACCTCGGCCCCGGTGGCAAAGGGGGTGGCGCAGGTCTCCTACAGGCTCCCGGCGAACACCGTACCGGGCACCTACAGCATCCATGCCGCCTACAGCGATGCGGGCGGCGCCTTCGCCCCCTCGGCGGACGACACTCACACCCTCACGGTCGCACCGGCGCCGGCCGCTGGTTACGTCGAGGCGGCGGCCGACGGGGGGATCTTCACCTTCGGCGACGCCCCCTTCGACGGCTCGATGGGGGCCACGCCGCTCGACGAGCCGGTCGTCGGGGTGGCCACCGATCCCGCCACCGGCGGGTACTGGGAGGTGGCGGCCGACGGCGGGGTCTTCAGCTTCCACGCACCCTTCTTCGGCTCGACGGGCGGCCACCGGCTCTCGGCACCCGTGGTCGGAATGGCCGCCACCCCCACCGGCGGCGGCTACTGGCTCGCCACCGCCGACGGGGCGGTTTTCAGCTTCGGGAACGCCACCTACCTCGGCTCGATGGCCGGCCACCGGCTCGCCGCACCCGTGGTCGGGATGGCGGCCGCGCCCACAGGCGGGGGCTACTGGCTGGTGGCGGCCGACGGCGGGGTCTTCAGCTTCGGGACGGCCCGGTTCTCCGGCTCGATGGGGAAAGGGCCGCTCAACGCACCGGTCGTCGGGATGGCCGCCACCCCGACAGGCGGGGGCTACTGGCTGGTGGCGGCCGACGGCGGGGTCTTCAGCTTCGGGACGGCCCGGTTCTCCGGCTCGATGGGGAAGAGGCCGCTCAA
>JAJYYG010000063.1 GCA_021801235.1 Actinomycetes bacterium | reverse complement strand
TGGCACCACCCCCCGCCACCCTCGGCCGCCATGCCTACGGTGACTGGGGGACGTTCTCTACTCGAACCCCCGGGCCTTCTCCGCCTCTCACGGCATCCCCCCCACCGAACAGGCAGTGCACTCTGCCACCGCAGCACGTCCGTCGGGGCCTTTGGGACTGCACGCACGATACGCCACAACTCCCCGATGGCGTCAAGCGACTTTTCACCCCCCTGACCTGGGGGTTCACCTGATCTCCCAGGTCAGGGACGTGCGGAACCCGTACCGGTGCCGACGGAGGGGGCCTGGCGCCTCAGCTCGGCCCGCCGCTCCGACTCCAGACGCTCCAGGTCGGGAGCGCCATGGTCGACGAAGGACATGGCCTCGGCCACCAGCCGGTGCCCCGCCTGCTCGCCGATGAGACGGTGCATCTCCTGGGCGACCCACCGGTAGGAGGCGTGTCCCTGCGGACCCGAACGGAGCTCGATCAGATGCATCGCCTCACGGGCGTTCATCTGCATCGAGTAGCGGATGCGGAAGGCGAGGGCCACCGCATAGGCCGCCTGCTGGGGGAACCGCGGCGCCAGGGCCAGGTGTAGCTCCCGCGAACGTTCGATCGAGCCTCGGTAGCGGTCGGCGAGGCCCGCCTCCTCCACCGCGTCGGGGATGTCGTAGCCGAGGTCGGGCCCGAGCGCCTGCCAGTCGATGGTGAGCATCCGGTGCCGCTGGAGGTCGCGGAAGGCTCCGTAGTCGGTGACCACGTCGAACCGGTAGGCGGTCCGCTCGAAGGCGCGGCCGGGCCGGTGACGACGGTTGGTCCGGTCCCCGACGTACGCGGCGAGGAGCGCCCGGCGTTGGTCGGTCCCGAGGAGGCGGACCCGGGCGAGGACCTCCTCCTCCGAGCGGGTGGTCAACGGACCGCAGACGGCGGCGATGATCTTCTCCTCGCCGTCGGGATCGAAGTCGACCAGCGTGACCGAGCGCGCACCGCCCGGACCGTCGACGGGACCCGCCTCCGGCTCGAGCAGCTCGGGGAACAGTGCCTCGACCATCCGCCCGGTCTCCGTCCGGGTGTGTTCGAGGTACGCCGACCAGGCGCCCCCACGCTCCGGACGGTCGATGCGTTGGAGGAACGACGGGATGACCTTACGCAGCTCCTCCAGCATCATGGCGGCGTAGCGGCGCGCCTCGGGGAGGGGGTGCGAGCGCATGCGGAGCAGCAGGAGCTCGTAGGACTGGCCCGTCCCGTAGATGCCGACGTTGGACAGCGACCCGGCAGGCAGGAGGCCCCGCAGGGAGTCGAGCGCCTTGGCCCGCACCGCCTGACGGTGCACGAAGTCGGAGTCGCCCGGCTGCCGCGGATGGCGGCGGGCCAGCCATGCCTGCAGCTCGACCAGCAGCTCGCCGTAGGCGTCGAACATCCGGTCCATGTCCCCCACGTACCGGGCGCCGAGCGGCGACTCGAGCAGCGCGGGGTCCCGGTAGTACCGGTAGTGACCCGACACCAGCCGGTTGTCGTAGGCGATGTACCGGGTGGACTGCTCCAGGTAGGCCATGAGCCGGCCCCACTCGAGCACCTTGGTCACCAGGTTGGATGCCTGCTCGCACGCGAGGTGCACCCCCCCGAGCTGGGCGACCGAGTCGTCCCCGTACTCGAGGAACACCTTCTCGTAGAGCTGCTCGGCCCGCGCCAGCCCCACCGTGGCGTCCACCGAGGCATCCCCGGAGATGTCCAGCTCGGAGACGAACTCGTCGAGGAACAGGCGACGCAGGCTCTTCGACGAGCGCGAGTAGCGGGCGAACAGCGCCCCCTTCACCACCTCCGGCAGGTTCACCAGGGCGAAGACCGGTTGGTCGAGGTTGGTGACGTACCGGCGGAGGATGTCCTCCTCGTCGGCGGTGAAGGATTCGGAGACGTAGGGGATCATGCCCGGATCACACTACGACGACCCCGACCCCTGAGGCGCGGACCCCGCCGGCGCCGGCAGCGGCCCGCTCGGAGCGGGGTCGTCGGCCGCCACCACCCCGCGGCGGAGCAGCGCCACAGCGGTCTCGGCGCTCTCGGCGGTCTCCGCCCGGGGAGCGTGCTGGCCCAGCTGACGCAGGAGGTCGATGAGCTGGCGGACGTTGCGCACGAAGTCCCCAGGGGCCACCGCGCTCTCCCGGAGCACCGACGAGAGCAGCCCGCCTCGGGCCCAGCCGACCACCGCACCCGACAGCCCGGGGTCGGGCCGCCGGGTGCGCCGGAGCCCGAGCTCGCGCTCGTGGGCCCGGAGCCCGGTCGCCACGGCGTCCAGGGCTTCGATGCGCTCGGCGACCACCCGTCGGCGAGGAGGCGGGCCCTGCTCGCCGCGTTGGCGGAACTCGAACGTCACCGCCGAGACCACCGCGGCGAGGTGCGCCGGCTCGAGATCGTCGAAGAGACCGGCGTTGAGGGCCTCGGAGACCAGGAGGTCCGACTCGTGGTAGATCCCCGCCAGCACCGTGCCGGCGGGCGTGATCTGCCACGCGTCGATATAACCCCGCGCCTCCAGCACGTCGAGTCGGCGGTCGAGCAGCGACGCCAGCGACACCGATCCCGCCGGCGCCTGCCACTGCCCGTAGGAGGCGGCCAGGAGCGCGTGGGCCTGGGGGCGGGACCAGCGCCGGACCAGGTTGACCGCCAGGTTGTAGGTGGGATGGAACGAGGAACGGAGATCAGGTGGCGGGGCGAGCGCGGTCGCCGCCACCGTTGCGAACCGCGTCGCCTGCGACCATGCCACCACCGCATGCCCGACGTTGTCGATCCCCCGCCGGCCCGCCCTGCCCGTGAGCTGCTGGTACTCGCCTGCGGTGAGCACCGAGGTGTCTGCGCCCCGGAACTTGGCGAACCGCTCGACGACGACCGTCCGGGCCGGCATGTTGATGCCCAGCGCGAGCGTCTCGGTGGCGAAGACCACCTTCAACAGGCCCTGCGAGAAGCAGCGCTCGACCGCCTGACGGAAGGCGGGGACCAACCCGGCATGGTGCGGGGCCACGCCCGCTTCGAGCGCAGCCGACCACGGTCCGTACCCCAGCGTGGCGAGGTCGTCGTCGGAGAGCTGGTCCACCGACTCCTC
Organism: Actinomycetes bacterium; assembly: GCA_021801235.1. Taxonomy (GTDB): domain Bacteria; phylum Actinomycetota; class Acidimicrobiia; order Acidimicrobiales; family RAAP-2; genus DASZIT01. The sequence continues at coordinate 2,355 of JAJYYG010000063.1, read as the reverse complement.
CACGACGGCCCGGATCCGCTGCCGCTCCTCCGGGCTGGTCAGGCGCAACCCGTCCTGCAGGCACTGGCGGGCAGCGTCGTCGCACGCCGCCCGGGAGAAGATGAACGTGATCGCCGGGAGCATGCCCGCCGCCGCCAGCGTCTCGGCCAGCTCCACCCGGCGGGGAGGGCGGAGCCGGCGGTGCGGAGACCGGTGCCGCCGCTCGTCGAGGACGAGACCGTCGGGGTTGGCCCGCCCGTCCCGGAGCAACGGGAGGAGGGTGACCCGGTCGCTGCCCCGCTCCGAGACGGCGTAGTGGTGCTCCAACACCACCGGGCGCGCCGTCTCGACCACCACGTGGGTCGGGCCCCGTACCGAGGACAGCCAGGCGCCGAAGTCGGTCGCGTTGTGCACGGTGGCCGACAGGCTGACGAACCGGACGGCCGGGGGAGCGAGCACCAGCACCTCCTCCCAGACCGATCCCCGCACGGGATCCTGGAGGTAGTGGACCTCGTCGAGGACGATCGTCTCCAGGTCGTCGAGCGCGTCCGAACCCGAGAACAGCATGTTCCGCAGCACCTCGGTGGTCATCACCACCACCGGGGCGCGGGGCTGGTGGGAGACGTCGCCGGTGAGCAGGCCGACCCGGTCGGGTCCGTAGACGGAGGCGAGATCGCCGAACTTCTGGTTCGAGAGCGCCTTGAGGGGCGTGGTGTAGAAGGCCTTGCGTCCGCGGGCCAGGGCACTGGCGATGGCGTACTCGGCCACCAACGTCTTGCCGGAGCCGGTCGGCGCCGCCACCAGGACCGATTCGTCCCGGTCCACCGCATCCATCGCCTCCGCCTGGAACGGGTCGGGGACGAGGCCGGCTGCGCGTTCGAAGTCTCGCCGGAACCCTGCGGGCCACCGCCCGCCGCCCGCACCCGGATCGGGCGGAGCCGGTTCCCCGCTCCGCCCGGAAGTCATCGGACGAAGATCCGGCCGGCGACGATCGACAGCTCGTAGAACACGTAGAGCGGTATTGCCATCGCCAGCATCGAGAAGGGGTCGGAGCTCGGCACCACCACCCCGGCCACCACCACGATCGCCACGATGGCCCAGCGGCGCCAGGAGGCCAGCTTCTGGGGGGTCAGGACCCGCGCCACCTCGAGGGAGACCAGCAGCACCGGGAACTCGAACGTCAGCCCGAACACCGTCATCATCAAGACGATCAGGCTGAGGTAGTTCACCGGATCGAGGATCTGGTGCAGGCTCGGTCCGCCGATCGAGCCGAGCCAGCGGAGCGCGTGCGGGAAGATCAGGTAGGCGACCAGGCAACCGAAGGAGAACAACGCGATGGACGCCACGATGAACGGGACGGCGTAGCGCTTCTCGCGCTTGTTGAGCCCGGGGGTGATGAAGCGCCATACCTGCCACAGCAGCACCGGCGACGCCAGGAAGAGGCCACCGTAGGCGGCGATCTTCACCCGGAGCGACAGGCCGTCGAGCGGACCGGTGATGTAGAAGGCGCAGTGACCCGCCTCGGCCTGGCAGTAGGGGTGCTTGAGGAACGCCAGGATGGGGTTGTAGGCGATGAACGCGAAGGTGGCCATCACCACGAAGGCCAACGCGGACACCATCACCCGCCGCCGTAGCTCGCCGAGGTGCTCGACCAGGGTCATGGCGTCGGGAGTGGGGCGCTCCTCCTTCTGCCGCTTCAGCGTGATGGCCATGGTGGATCCTCGACCTCTCGGTCCTCGCCCGGCGCGGTCAGTTCATGTTCGGGTCGTCGGCAACGGCGCGCGGGCTCACCCGGAGCCGGTGCAGCGCTCCGGCCTGATCGCCGGGTGGCTCCCCCGTGGATCCGGAAGTCCCCTCGTCGACCCGGACGATCCCCGCGGGCCGGTTGACCGTGGCGGGTGGCTGGACGGCGTCGCCGGTGACACCGAAGGGTTCGGAGCCGTCCACCGCCCCGGATGTGGACCCGTTCTGGGCACTGTGGGAGTCGGCGAGGCTGTCGAGGAACGTCAGGGGCGAACGCACCGCCTGGGTGATCGTCTCGGTCGACGGGAGGTCGGGGAACGATCCCCGGACGTCGGACTCGAGGCGCTCGCGGAACTTGCGGAAATCACCCCAGAGGCCGCCGACCTGTCTGGCCACCTTGGGGAGCTTGTCCGGGCCGAGGACGATCACGGCAACCACCAGGATCACCAGGATCTTCGCCGGACTCAGGAAGGGCACGTCCCGAGTGTACCGGCGCCCGGGTCACCCCGGCGGTCCCCGGGGACCGACAGGGCCCGTAAACCGCCCGCCGGGCTCCGGCACCGCCGGCTGGACCGGCCCGGACCCGGGCGGACCGCCATCCCCGGCACGGCGTCCGCGCGGGGGTTGACCGTC
>JAJYYG010000155.1 GCA_021801235.1 Actinomycetes bacterium | reverse complement strand
CCCCGGAACGCCTCGATGAACTCGGGGCGGCAGTCGGGGTAGCCCGAGTAGTCGACGGCGTTGACGCCGATCCAGACCCCGTCGAGGGAGCGGGCCTCCGCCACCCCGAGCGCGACCGCCAGGAAGATCGAGTTGCGGGCCGGGACGTACGTGACCGGGATGTCCCCCTCGGTCCCCCCGGTCGGCACGGCGATGGCGGGGTCGGTGAGGGCGGAGCCACCCCAGGCGGAGGTGTCGATCTGCACCACCAGGTGCTCCGAGCGGAAGTGACCGGCGATGCCGGCCGCGTGGTCGAGCTCGGTCCGGTGCCGCTGTCCGTAGTCGAAGGTGAGCGCCAGCGGCGGTCCCCCCGCCGCCTCGGTGGCCAGGGACATGCACACGGTGGAGTCGAGCCCCCCGGAGAGGATCACCAACTGGGAGGGGCCGGCGGTCATCCCGGGCCGGCGGGGACCAGGTCCACCCACGAGTCGGCGGTCTCCCACAGACGCAGGGAGGCCAGAGGCAACCCCGCCGCCGAGAGCACCTCCCACGCGCGGTGGGCGAGGAGCTCCGCCGTCGGGTTGTCCATCACCTGGTTGAGATCATGGTGGTCCCACCGGTCGATGACTTCGCGCCCGACGATCTCGCTCAGATCGTCGAAGTCGACGACCACGCCGTTGGCGTCGAGGGGACCGCCGACGGTCACGTCGAGCCGGTACGAGTGCCCGTGGAGCTCACGGCACTTGCCGGGGTGCCACGCCAGCCGGTGGGCAGCCTCGAAGGTGAAGGTCCGGCTGACGGTGGTGCGGGCGGTGGTGCGGGGTGCGGCCACGCCCTGGACGCTAACCGGTTCCCGGAGGTGCCGGCGCCGCCGGGCAGTGCCCATGGGGCCGGTAGGCTCGGAGCCGATGAGTGAGCACACCGGAACAGACGGCTCCGGGGGGGGCAGCGGAGAGGGCACAGCGGCAGAGGCGAGGGCAGCGTCCAGGGCGTTCGGCCCCAACGCCTGGCTCGTCGAGGACATGTACGACCGGTACCGGGCCGACCCTGCGTCCGTGTCGGCGTCGTGGCAGGAGTTCTTCGCCGACTACCGGCCAGCCGGCGCGGCGCTCCCCCCGGTGGGAGGCAGGCCCGGTTCGGTCCTCCCGGCGGCCGGGGAGGACCTGCTCCCGGCCCCGCCTGCCACCGGTCCGGCCCCGGTGCCTCCGGGCGCCGTCCCGCCCGGCCCGGTCCCGCCCGGAGCGGTCCCGCTCCGCGGCGCCGCCGGGCGGATCGTGGCCAACATGGAGGCATCCCTCGGAGTGCCGACCGCCACCAGCTTCCGGGTGGTGCCCGCCAAGCTGCTCGAGGTCAACCGGACGGTGATCAACCATCAGCTGGCGCGCACCACGGGGGGGAAGGTGAGCTTCACCCACCTGATCGGCTACGCCGTCGTGCGCGGCCTCCAGGCGGTCCCGGCGATGAACGCGGGGTTCGTACCGGACTCGGACGGAAAGGGGACCCCGGGCGTGGTCCGGCACCCCCACGTCGGCCTGGGACTGGCGGTCGATGTCGAGAAGGGCGACGGCTCCCGCACCCTGCTGGTCCCCTGCATCGGCGAGGCCGACACCCGGGACTTCCGGAGCTTCCTCGGCGCCTACGAGGAGCTGGTCCGGAAGATCCACACCAACAAGATCGCGCCGGACGACTTCGCCGGGACCACGGTGACGCTGACCAATCCGGGGACCATCGGCACCGTGCAGTCGGTGCCCCGGCTCATGCCCGGCCAGGGGGCGATCGTCGGCGTCGGGGCGCTCGGCGTCCCGCCCGGCTTCGAGGCGACCGATCCGAGGACGCTGGCGGAGCTGGGTGTCGGCAGGACGGTGACGCTCACCTCGACCTACGACCACCGGATCATCCAGGGCGCCGAGTCGGGGCTGTTCCTCGCCCACGTGGCGGAGTGCCTCACCGGCGGCCACGGCTTCTACGACGATGTCTTCGCCGCGCTCGGGATCCCGTACGAGCCGGTCCGCTGGGAGCGTGACCACAACGGCGGCGTCGGGGGCGACGAGGACGCCCACGAGCGCGTGCTCAAGCAGGTGCACGTCCAGACCCTCATCAATATGTACCGCGTGCGCGGGCACCTCATCGCCCACCTCGACCCGCTCGACGCAGAGCCCCCCGACCTCCATCCCGAGCTCGACCCGCTGCACTACGGGCTGACCATCTGGGACCTGGCGCGGACCTTCGTGTGCGACGGCTTGGCCGGCAGGGAGACGGCGACCCTCGACGACATCCTGCACACCCTCCGGAACGCCTACTGCCGGACCCTGGGCATCGAGTACATGCACATCCAGGACCCCGAGCAGAAGCAGTGGATCCAGCAGCACGTCGAGGGCGTCCCGGCCGCCCTGAGCCCGGGCGAGCAGCACCACATCCTCGACCGGCTCAACGCGGCCGAGGTGTTCGAGCGGTTCCTGCACTCCCGCTACGTCGGTCAGAAGCGCTTCGGCCTGGAGGGCGCCGAGTCCGCCATCGTCATCCTCGACGCGATCCTCGACCAGGCGGCGAACGAGGGGATCCACGAGGCGGTGATGGGCATGGCCCACCGGGGCAGGCTCAACGTGCTCGCCAACATCGTGGGGAAGTCGTACGGGGAGATCTTCGAGGAGTTCGAGGGGAACCTCGATCCGGAGTCGGTGCAGGGCTCCGGGGACGTGAAGTACCACAAGGGGGCGTCGGGGATCTTCGCGGGCCGGTCCGGGAAGGCGATCCCGGTGTCGATGGCGTCCAACCCCTCCCATCTCGAAGCCGTCGACCCGGTGGTGGTGGGCATGGCCCGGGCGAAGCAGGACGCCCTGGGCGGCGAGCGGGGGAGCGGACCGTCCCTCGAGGAGGGCTCGGGCCCCCCGTTCCCGGTGCTGCCGGTCCTCGTCCACGGGGATGCCGCCTTTGCCGGGCAGGGCGTGGTCGCGGAGACGCTCAACCTGTCGGGGCTGGCCGGGTACCGGACGGGGGGGACCATCCACCTGGTGATCAACAACCAGCTCGGCTTCACGACCGCTCCCGAGGCGGCCCGCACGTCGGTCTATCCGACCGACGTGGCCAAGATGGTCCAGGCCCCGATCCTGCATGTGAACGGTGACGACCCCGAAGCGTGCGTGCGTGCGGCCGGTCTGGCCTTCGGGTTCCGCCAGGCGTTCCACAAGGACGTCGTGATCGACATGGTCTGCTACCGCCGCCACGGTCACAACGAGGGGGACGATCCGAGCTACACCCAGCCCCTGATGTACGCGCTGATCGAGGCGAAGCGCTCGGTCCGCAAGCTGTACACCGAATCGCTGGTGCGACGGGGCGACATCACCCTCGAGCAGGCGGAGGAGGCGCTCGACAGCTTTTCTGCCCGGCTGCAGGCCGCGCTCGACGAGACGCGGGCCGGCACCGACGCGAGTGCGGTGCCGGTGCCCGAGCTCCCCGAGTACGTCGTCCCCGACCTGCGCCTCCCGCCCATCGAGACCGGGATCGACCATGCCGTCGTCAGCCGGCTGGCCGCCGCCGCCGCGGCGGCGCCCGACGGGTTCACGGTCCACCCGAAGCTGGTGCGCCAGTTCGAGCAGCGCGACAAGGTCGTGGCGGACGGCGAGGTGGATTGGGCGCTCGGCGAGGCGCTGGCCCTCGGATCCCTGCTCCTCGAGGGCACCAACGTACGCCTCACCGGCCAGGACACCCGCCGCGGCACGTTCTCCCACCGGCACGCGGTGCTCGTGGACTACGCCACCGGAGCGGAGCACGTCCCGCTCGCACAGCTCGGCGGAGGTCGGTTCACGGTGCGCGACTCGCTGCTCTCCGAGTACGCGGCGGTCGGGTTCGAGTACGGCTACTCGGTGGTGGCCCCGGACGACCTGGTCGCCTGGGAGGCACAGTTCGGTGACTTCTGGAACGGTGCCGAGATCATCGTCGACAACTTCCTGGTGGCGGCGGAGGACAAGTGGGGGCAGCAGTCCGGGCTGGTGCTGCTGCTCCCCCACGGGTACGAGGGCCAGGGGCCGGAGCACTCGTCGGCGAGGATCGAGCGGTTCTTGACCCTGTGCGCCCGGGGGAACATCCGGGTGGCGGAACCGACCACGGCGGCCCAGTACTTCCACCTGCTGCGCTCGCAGGTGCGCACGCCCGTCCGCCGCCCCCTGGTGGTGTTCACCCCGAAGTCCCTGCTGCGGGCCAGGCAGGCCCGCTCGCCCATCGGGGCGTTCACCGCCGGATCGTTCCGCGAGGTGATCGACGACCCGGCCGCCGCCAGCGAGGGGTTCGACCCCGCCGGGGTGACCAGGGTGGTGCTGTGCGCCGGCAAGGTCGCCTATGACGCCCTGGCGTGGCGGGACGAGCGCTCCGGCGGAGGCGACCAGGTGGGGGTGGCGGTGGTCCGGGTGGAGCAGCTCTATCCCTGGCCGAAGCAGGCGATCGCCCAGGTCCTGGCGGGGTATCCGAACGCCTCCGAGGTGGTCTGGCTCCAGGAGGAGCCCGAGAACATGGGTGCGTGGAATTTCGTGCACGGCCGGTTGCACGCCCTGCTCCGCGAAAGCCATACCCTCCGCCACGTCAGCCGGGCGGAGTCGGCCAGTCCGGCATCGGGGAGTGCCGCCCTCCACCGGCTCGAGCAGGAGGACGTGCTCCGCCGCGCCGTGGGCTGACCGGACCCGGTCGATGAGCCGGTCCGCCGGCCGGCTCATCGGGGATCGCCGCCGGATGTCGGTCCAGATGCTTGACTAGACGGGACCATGCCGAACCAGACACCACCTCGAAGGCGCGTCGTCGTCGACGGCTCGAACATCGCCACCGAAGGTCGGTCCCTCCCGAGCCTCGCCCAGCTCGACGAGGCGATCCGGAGCTTCCTCGACGAGTTCCAGGGGTTCGCGACCTCGGATGTGACCGTGGTCGTCGATGCCTCGTTCGGTCACCGCATCGACCCGTCGGAGGTGCCCGCGTTTGAAGAGGCTGTGCTCCACGGCGAGATGGTGACCCCGCCGGCGGGCGCGGTCGGCCGGGGCGACGGGTTCATCCTCCGGATCGCGGAGAAGTCGGGGGCGCTCGTGCTCTCCAACGACTCGTTCCAGGAGTTCCACGCCGAGCGACCGTGGCTGTTCGAGGCGGGAAGGCTGATCGGCGGCAAGCCGGTGCCGGGAGTGGGGTGGATCTTCACGCCCCGTACCCCGGTCCGGGGTGCCATGAGCCGGACGGTCACCGGCAAAGCACGTCGGGACGACCGCTCGAGGGGAGAGGGGCCGGAACGGAGCGAAGCGGGGTCCGCCGATGGACCGGCGGAGCCGGTCGCTGACGGGGGCATGGCAGCTGCGGGCGAACGTGTCACAAAGAAGGCGGCCAAGGGGGATCGGGGAACCAAGTCGGCCGGGGCGAAGAAGGCGGCCAAGGCGGCGAAGGTCGCGAAGCCGGCAGGCGAGCGCAAGGAGGCGAAAACCGGGGC
>JAJYYG010000021.1 GCA_021801235.1 Actinomycetes bacterium | reverse complement strand
CCACGGGAATACGGAGCCCGCGGATGCACGGCTGACCACCCATCTTGTCCGGATCTACCGTGATCCGTTCGAACGCCATGCCCGAAGCGTACGCCTAGTCGGGCGGTCCGGTCATCAGTGACGACTCCCCCGGACTGCCAAGTGCCGGGCCGGCAAGCTGCCGGGGACCAAGGTCGCCGGACGATGGCTGGTCCACGTCGGCCGGTTGGCTGCCCTGCTCGACGCCGAGCCCGGAGCGGCCGGCCCGCGGCCGAGGGGTGCTACCCCGGGGTGAGGACCCGGCCGAGGACGTCGGCGGCCTGGCGCTGGCGGTCGGCGGTGGCGTGGGCGTAGACGCTCAGGGTGAGCGACGGGTTGGCGTGGCCGAGGATCTCGGCCGCGTTGCGGGCGTCGATCCCCCCTGCCAACAGCTCGGTGGCGGCGAAGTGCCGGAGGGAGTGCAGGTGGACGTGAGCCATTCCCAGCTCTCCACACATCCGGTGAACGGCCGAGGAGAAGCTGTCGGGGTTGACCGGCCGGCTGCCATCAGGGAAGGGGGAGACCACGAAGCCGTCGGCCGCCAACTCGACCCCGGCGGCCGCGGCCCGGTCCTCGCAGCTGTGACGCCACTGCCCGAGGAGCTCGACCCCCGCCTCGCCCACGCTGACCTGGCGCTCCCGGCCGCCCTTCGTCCCCTTCTCCCCTTCTCCCCCCGGTCCCGTCCGGCCCGATAGATCGACCGCCGGAACCGGATCGCCGATCCCTCGATGTCGGTCCACCGCAGGGCGCACAGCTCCCCCCGCCGCGCCCCGGTGAGGACGGCCAGCACGACGAGCATCCCCCACCGGTCGCTCTCGGCCCGCGCCCGGGCCAGTAGCGCCCTCACCTCGGTTGGGGTCGGCACCTGCAGGTTGGCCGGGCCCAACTCGGGGGGTTGGGCCCGCGCCGCCGGATTCTGCTCCAGCCACCCCCACCGCACCGCCTGGCCAAGGGCGGCCGACAGCACGGCGTGGTGCCGGCGGATGCTGGTGGCCTTCAACGGCCGGGCCCGGCCCTCCCCGGTGGCGAGCTTCCGGTACAGCTCGTCGAGGTGCCGGGCCGTCAGGTCCCGGAGGGGGACATCCCCGAGGACCGGGTAGATGACCGTCTCGGCCGACCGGCGGGCCTCGTGGAGGGTCTTCGGGGCGCGCCCACGCGCCTTGGAGTGGGCCAGCCATTCCTCGAGCAGGGTGCGGACCGTCGCCGTGGAACCCGAGGGCTCGACGGCGGCCACCTCGTCCCGGAGGCGGTCCAGCGCCTTGCGGGCCTCGGTCTGGTGCTTCGCCTGCACGGACCGGGTCACCTGGCGGGGATTGCCGGTCACCGGATCGGTGCCGTCGAAGACCCGGAGCCGGTAGCGGCCTCTGTCGAGCCGCTGGATCGATCCTGTACCCTTGGGCCGTCGCCGCTGACCGATCCTGACCTGTTCCGCTCCAACCGTGAGCGGAACATGGGCTGGAGAGAGGCGGAGGCGGCAAGGAGAGGTGCGAGAGCGGCCGAATCGGACTCACTGCTAATGAGTTGACCTGGGAAACTGGGTCCGAGGGTTCAAATCCCTCCCTCTCCGCTCGAGGCCGGGCACCGGGTGGGTGACGCGACGGCGCCCCGTCCACCCGGTGCCCGGTAGATTGTCCAGGTGGCCGAGCACTACTGGGTGGAGACGTTGGGCTGCCCGAAGAACCAGGTCGACTCGGACAAATTGGTCGGGACCCTGGTTGGCGACGGGTTCGAAGCGGCCGCAGCTCCCGGGGACGCCGATCTGGTGGTGGTCAACACCTGCGCCTTCATCGAGGCCGCACGGACCGAGTCGATTGACACCGTCCTGGCCCTGGCCGATCTCCGACGCCCCGGGGCGCGGCTGGTGGTGACCGGCTGCATGGCCGAGCGCTACCGCGACGAGCTGGCTGCCGCGCTCCCGGAGGTGGACCTGGTCGCCGGGTTCGGGGTGTCCCTCACCGGGACCACCCAGCCGCCCGCCACCGCCACCGCCACCGCCACTCCCGCCACCGCAACGCTCGGCACCGCCATGCCCGCCGGTGCAATCGCGCCTACCCCCACCGCCACACCGGTCTCGCTCACCGCCAAGCCGCTCCGAGGGAGCGGGTCGGCGTCCGGGGCCGACGCGGAGGTGCCTTCGTTCGACCTGCTCAACCTGCCCCGCCCTCCCGCCACCGCTCCGTGGGCGTACGTCAAGGTGGCGGAAGGGTGCGACCGGAACTGCGGGTTCTGTGCCATCCCGTCGTTCCGCGGCAAGCAGCGGTCCCGGACCGCCGGTTCGATCGTGGCCGAGATCGGCCAGCTCGGATCGGGTGCCTCCCCCCTCCGAGAGGTCGTGCTCGTCGCCCAGGATCTCGCCTCGTTCGGCCGGGACCGCTCCACCGGCTCCGTACCCGGTTCCCCCGACGCCGTACCCGGTGCCATCGACGCCCCGGTCGGCGAGGGCCGCCGTCCGCTCGTCGACCTGGTCCACAGGGTCGCCGACCTGGTCCGCTGGACGCGCCTGCTCTACCTCTACCCGTCCTCGCTCGACGACGCCCTCGTCGACGCCATCCTGGCGACCGGCGTCCCGTACTTCGACCTCTCGCTCCAGCACGTCTCCCGGCCGCTCCTCAAGCGGATGCGCCGCTGGGGGGAGGGCGACCGCTTCCTCGACCGCATCGCCGCCATCCGCCGGGACGAGCCGGGCGCGGCGTTCCGCTCCTCGTTCATCGTGGGGTACCCGGGCGAGACGGAAGAGGACCACGACCAGCTGCTGGCCTGGCTCGGCGAGGCGCAGCTCGACTGGGTCGGGTTCTTCCCCTTCAGCTCCGAGGAGGGGACCCACGCCGCGGGCCTCGACGGCCAGGTCCCCCCCGAGCTGGTGGCCGAGCGTCTGCGCGAGTGCACCGAGCTCCAGGATGCCGTCACCGCGGCACGCCGGGACCTCCTGATCGGGACCCGGGTCGAGGTCCTGGTGGACGCCCCGGGGGAGGGCAGGACCTACCGCGAGGCCCCGGAGATCGACGGGATCGTCTCCCTCCCGACCGACCTGGCCGTGGGTACCTTCGTCGACGTGGTGGTCACCGGTGCGGCCGGCCCCGACCTGGTGGCCGAACCGGTCGGCCCCGACGGGTCCCTGTCCGTGCCGCCGGCCGTTTCCCCCGACGGCATCCCCGTCGGAGCCCTCCGGTGAGCGACGCCTCCCTCACGCCCGGACCCGGGGGTCCCCCGGCTCCGGTGGCGTCCCGGCCGGCCTCCCCGGGAGCCGGCGCGCACGGCCTGACGTTCGGCCCCAGCGCGCTGGCCACGCCCGCCAACGCCATCACCATCCTCCGCCTGGTGGCGACCCCGGTCCTCGTGGCACTGGTCCTCGCATGGGGGGCAGACTGGTTCACCTTCGTGGTGTGGGGTGCGCTCTCGTTCACCGACGGGATCGACGGATGGGTCGCCCGGCGCCAGGGGACGACCCGCTCGGGGGCCTTCCTCGACCCGCTGGCCGACAAGGTGGTCGTCCTCGGGGCGCTGGTCGCCCTGGTGGCCAAGGGCATCGTCTGGTGGGTGCCGGTGGCGGTCATCGCCGCCCGGGAGGTCGGCATGAGCCTCTACCGGTCGGCGCTGGGACGCCGGGGCGTGTCCCTCCCGGCGCGCACCACGGCCAAGGTGAAGACCCTCCTCCAGGACGTCGCCATCGCCCTGTGCCTGGTCCCCCCGCTCGCCCACCGCCACACCGTCCTCTCCGCCGCCATCTGGGTGGCCACGGCGATGACCGTGTTCACCGGTGGCCAGTACTTCCTCGACGGGCGCAGGGCGGCCCGGGCCGCCCGCGGCGGGGACCACGCCGGCGACCCGTCCCCCGCCGGAGCGGAGCCCGGCCCGGCGGGAGCCTGACCGGCGTGCGCATCGAGGTCGTGGCGGTCGGCACGGAGCTCCTTTTGGGCCAGATCGCCGACACCAACTCGGCGTGGCTGGGGGAGCACCTGGCCGGAGCGGGGATCGCCTCCCACTTCCACCAGGCGGTGGGGGACAACCACCGCCGCATCGTGCTCGCCCTGCGCACCGCCCTCGCCCGCAGCGACGGGGTGATCGTCTGCGGCGGGCTCGGACCCACCCACGACGACATCACCCGCGAGGCGATCGCCGAGGTGATGAACGTGCCGCTCCGGCGGGACGAGTCGGTGGTGGCCGCCATCGACGCCCTGTTCAGCTCCCGGGGGCGCACGATGTCCCCGTCCAACCTCCGCCAGGCCGACGTCCCCGAGGGAGCCACGATCATCCCGCAGACCAAGGGGACGGCTCCGGGGCTGATCTGTCCCGTCGGCCACAAGGTGGTCTACGCGGTCCCCGGCGTCCCCTACGAGATGGCCGACATGTTCGACCGGGGCATCCTGCCCGACCTCCGGCAGCGCATGGTCGAACGCGGCGAGACGACCGGGGTGATCGCCAGCCGGGTGCTGCGCACCTGGGGGATGACCGAGTCCGGTCTGGCGGACGTGCTCGCCGACCACATCGCCGGGCTCGACGTGTCCCCGTCCCCGTCCCCGTCCCCGTCCCCGTCCCCGTCCCCGTCCCCGTCCCCGTCCCCGTCCCCGGAGCCGGTCACGGCCGGAGCCGGTGGGGGAGCCACCATCGCCTTCCTCGCCAGCGGGATCGAAGGGATCAAGGTGCGGATCACGGTGCGCGCCGACGATGACGCCGCCGCTTCCGCCCTCCTCGACGACGAGGAGGCGCGGATCCGCACCATCCTCACCGCGGCGGCGGGGGACATCGTCTTCGGCGTCGACGACGAGGCGATCGAGCATGCGGTGGCGAGGGCGCTCTCCGTCGACGGGCTGACCATCGGGCTGGCGGAGTCGCTCACCGGTGGGCTGGCGTCCTCCCGGCTGGTCAACGTCCCCGGGGCGAGCCACTGGTTGCGGGGGTCGGTGGTCTCCTACGCATCGGACGTCAAGTTCGACGTGCTCGGGGTGCCGGTGGGGCCGGTCGTCTCCGAAGACGCGGCCCGGGCGATGGCCGAGGGTGCCCGTCGCGTGCTGGGTGCCGACGTCGGGCTCGCCATCACCGGGGTCGCCGGCCCGGATCCCCAGGACGGCCAGCCCCCCGGCACGGTCTACGTGGGCCTGGCAGTCGACGGACGGGACACCGAGGTGACCGCGTTCTCGGTTCCCGGCGATCGGGCCCGGGTCCGTCAGTACGCCACCATCGCCGCGCTCGACCTCGTCCGGCGACGGCTGGGCCGCCGGTCCCAACCCCTGCGGTGACCGCCCGCGACGTGAGCGCCGCCGCCGCCGCCGGACCGGCCACCGACCCGGCCACCGACCCGGCCACCGGTGACGAGGTGGGGGCCGCCGCGGGTCGCACGGTCGGGGGGGCGCTCCCCCGGGCCCTCGCCTTCTACCTCCCCCAGTTCCACCCGATCCCCGAGAACGACGCGTGGTGGGGGCCGGGCTTCACCGAGTGGCGC
>JAJYYG010000056.1 GCA_021801235.1 Actinomycetes bacterium | reverse complement strand
GCCCGAAAGGTGTAGCCGAGGAAGTCAAAGCACGTGTGCTCGGAGGTCCCCCGGCGCTTCGCGTCTTTGCAGTACACGATCTTCGTCTTGTCGGGGTGCAGCTCGAGCCCCAAGGACCCGAGCCGCTCGGCGAGTGCGGCTCGCAGAGCGAGCGCCTTTGCCTCAGTGTCGCAGTGGACAACGAGGTGAGTGGCCGGGGGGAATCTCACCCCCCGGCTCTCGCAGAACCCGGCGTGAACGTCTCCGCTCACCGGGCTCCCACCGTCCAGCCGTCAGGTCGCACGCCCACCTTCCAGTGAGCGAAGAGGGCGGGCTCGCGTCTTCCGACGTTCGCCAGCCACTTCACTGCCCGGGTGTAATGGCCGCGCAACCGCTTGTATTTCCGCATGGCCCAACGAACGAGGTAGTCGTTGATGCGTCTGAGGACGTAGAACAACATGGACTTGTAGAAGCGCCCGTAATAGTTGATCCACCCTTGCACGATGGGATTGAACATCCGTGCCAGGTCGCTGAGGGTCTTGTCACTGCGGCAGTTGATCCGCCAGGAGCGGATCTCTTGCCCGATCGCCTTCTTGGCATTGTCGCTCACTGCCGGAGAGAAGTTCACGAAGTGTTTTCCGTACTTGTTCTTCGACAGCCGAGGACGAAACGTGTAGCCCAAGAAATCGAACCGCTCGTGTTCATATGATCCACGCCGATCCACATCCTTGCAGTACACGATGCGGGTCTTGTCCGGATGCAGCTCCAGACCGACCTCCGCCATCCTTTGGGCGATGGCACCCAGAACCTCGTGGGCCTGGGCCTCGGTCGCACAGTGTGCAACTGCATCATCAGCGTAGCGCTCGAAGGCAACGTCGGGGAACTCCCGAGCCATCCATCGGTCGAACGCATAGTGCAGGAACAAATTGGCGAGCAGGGGTGAGATTGCCGAACCCTGTGGGGTCCCTCGATCTCGTTGCACAATGGTGCCGTCCTCACGTTGGAGCGGCGCTTCAAGCCACCGCTTCACGTAGAGAAGGACCCACCGCAGGTCCGTGTGCTTCGACACCGCCTTGAGCAAGAGGTCGTGGTCGATGCTGTCGAAAAACGCCCGGAGATCAAGATCGATCACCCAGTCGGATCGCCAACACCGCTTCCGGCACGCTGCCACCGCATCCAACGCCGAGCGCCCCGGTCGATACCCATAGGAATCAGGGTGGAACAGCGGCTCCACTTCTGGCTCCAGATAGGCACGTACGACCGTTTGGGCGATTCTGTCGGCCACGGTGGGCACGCCGAGTGTCCGCACGCCTCCCGCCTTCTTCGGTATCTCCACTGCACGCACCGGCGGTGGGAAGTACGTCCCCGATGACAGTCGATTCCAGAGCTTGTAGAGGTTCGCCTTGAGGCTCTCCTCGAACGCCTCGATCGACTGCCCGTCGACACCAGCGGCCCCCTGGTTGGCCTTGACCTTCTCATAGGCGTCCCAAACAACCATTTTGGAGATGTCAAACGGCTTCTCCTTCGGCTTTGATTCGCTCACCGGCTCATCCCACCCAACGGGTGGTTGACCACCAAACGAACCCGGACGGCCCACCTCCTTCGCTCTGGTCCCATTACAGGCCTTCATCACTACTACGAGGTGGTCCGCCCCTGTCCCCTGCATCGCTACTCAGCCCCTCATGGTTTCTGCCACTTGGGGGTCTCGCTCTCGCCGGCCGGGTGACCACAGGGGTCAAGTGAACGGCCGGACCGGTATCAGGGGCCAGGTTCTCACGTTCCGCACCAGAGCCTGCACCAAGCTCACGCCACCTCCACGCCGGACACCGCCTGGTCAGTAGACAGGTAACCACCAGGCTCATCCCGGGACAACGACTGTCCGTGGCCATGAAAAAGTCCCCGCGTGTGGCCAAGTTCATGTCCCCGCGGGTGGCCAGATAGAAGTCCCCGCGTATGGCCAGATAGAAGTCCTCACCCCTCGCTGAACCATCCACCGGGAAGACCCCCCGGATGGAGACGGTGGTGGTGCACACCATCCACTGCTCCAACCGGAGGGCACCCCATGAAATCAGCGAGGGAGAAGATGAACATGATCGCCGCCTACAGGGATGTGGGCAGCTATCGGGGAGCGGCCGCCATCTGCGGGACGACCCCCAAGACGGTGAAACGGGCCGTCCAGCAGGCCCAGTCCAAGGGCGAACTCGAACGCAAGGTGCGCGAGAAGAACACCGACGCCGTGCGCGACGTCGTGGCCAAGCGGATCGAGAAGACCCAGGGCCGCATCTCGGCCAAGCGCCTGCTGCCCGAGGCCGTGGCGGCCGGCTACGCCGGTTCGGCGCGCAACTTCCGGCGCCTCGTCGCCGAAGAGAAGGAGGCCTGGCGGCGCACCCATCACCGGGGTCGGCGTCCCGGTGTGTGGTCGCCCGGCGAGACGCTCATCATCGACTGGGGCCAAGAGGGGCCCCTCCACGTCTTCTGCGCTGTGCTGGCCTGGAGCCGGTTTCGCTTCGTGCGCTTCGCCGCCAACGAGACGGCCGGCACGACGCTGCGCCTCTTGGCCGAGTGCTTCGAGGTACTCGGCGGCGTCCCCAAGGTGGTGCTCGCCGATCGCATGGGGTGTCTGAAAGCCACGACGGTGGCCAACGTGGTCGTCCCCACGCCCGACTACGTGCGCTTCGCCACCCACTACGGCTTCCGGCCCGACTTCTGCGAGGCAGCCGATCCCGAGTCCAAGGGCATGGTCGAGCACCTCGTCGGCTACTCCAAGTCCGACCTCGTCGTCCCCGCCGAGGTCCGTGTTGGCGACCTGGTCGGTGCCAACGCCGGTGCGGTGTTCTGGTGCGGCGAAGTCAACGCCCAGGTGCATTCAGAGATCTGCGCGGTTCCCGACGAGCGACTCGTCACCGAGCGCGCACTGCTCGGCGCCCTGCCGTCGCTGCGGCCCTCCATCGGCAAGCGAGTGACGCGCAAGGTCGACAAGCTCTCCTGTGTCCGCTTCGGCTCGGCCCGCTACTCGGTGCCGATGACCCTCATCGGGCACATGGTCGAGGTCGAGGTGGCCGATGGATGCATCCGCGTCGTCCACCTGGGCACCACGATGGCCGAACACGCCCTGGTCGCACCGGGTGAAACGTCCATCTGCGACGAGCACTACGGAGGACCCAGACCCAAACCGCGCCGGGCGCCCCGGCCGCGCTCGGCCACCGAACGCGCCGTGCTCGAGCTCGGCCCGGCCGCCGAGGCCTTCATCATCGGGGCGGCGGCGGCAGGGGCCACCACGCTCGGCTCCGAACTGCCCGAGCTCCTGCGCCTCGAGGCCGCCTTCGGTCGGACGGCCGTCGTCGGCGCGCTCGAACGCGCCGTCGCCTTCGGACGCTGGCGCGTGGGTGACGTCCGCTCCATCCTCGAAGCGGGAGCCGGGATCGCCAAGGCGGCCGCTCCGGGCGACGCGCTCATCGTGTCGTTGCCCACCGTTGCCACCCGGCCACTGTCGGCCTACGCGCCCGAGGAGGTCCGATGAGCACCGACGCGCCAGCGCTGCCGGCCGATCTGACGGCTGGGCTCAAGCGGCTCAAGCTCGCGGCGATGCGCCAGCTCGCCCCCGAGCTGTTGGTCGTGGCCAAGACCCAGCGCTGGAAGCCCGAGGACTTCTTGCGCACTTTGATCGAGGCCGAGATCACCGCCCGTGACGCGTCGAACGCACGCAACCGTCTGCGCGCCGCCGCCTTCCCCGTCACCAAGACGCTCGAGGAGTTCGACCTCGCCGCCTCGTCGGTGCCAAAGGCGAGCTTCGATTACCTGGCGTCCCTCGAATGGATCGCGGCCAAGGAGAACCCGTGCTTCTTAGTGACTGTCGCGATTATTCCCCCAGCGCGATCACAGGCTCGGCGGTTGGGTCAATCGCCGCAGGAGGTAGCGGCTGTGGGCAGCCCAGATGAAGCCCTCGGTGACGATCGGGTCTCGCTCGTAGTCGACCTGGAGACGGCGGCTGTTCATGAGCCAGGCCCAGGTGCGTTCCACGATCCAGCGCTTGGGGAGTGCCTCGAAGCGGCCCGGGTGGATGCGCTTGACCACCTCGACGCCGACGTGATGGTGCCGGCAGTGCTCGATGAACGTGCGTTTGAAGCCCGAGTCACACCAGAGCTTGGCGAAGCGACCCGAACGCTCGCGTGCCCGGTCGGCCGCAACCATGCCGCCGGCGTTGTCCGAGATCGACGCGGCCACAACGACAACGGCCATGAGGAGCCCGAGGGTGTCGACGATGCCGAAGGTCTTGCGCCCATTGATCCGCTTTCCGGCGTCATATCCCTTGGTTTGCTTGGGAACGCTGGCCGTGGCGCGCACCGAGCGGGCATCGACGATGCCCGCCGAGGGCTCGGCCTGGCGGCCCTCCTTGGCCCGCACCGCCGCGGCCAGACGCGCCGCGATCTGTTCCCAGGTGCCGTTCCTCGACCACTCGAGGTGCTGACGGTGCACCGAGTTCCAATTCGGATAGCACGCAGGCAGCGCTCGCCACTGACAGCCGGTCGCGGCCACATAGAAGATGGCGTCGACGACGCGCCGCCGGTCGACGGTGACGGGACGACCCATCGAACCGGGCGTCCAATAGGGCGCGACCAGATCGGCGATGAGCTCCCACTCCTCGTCGCTCATATCACCGTGGGTCGTGCGCCAGGTCTGGGCCACTGCAACGGGGTCGTTCTCCATGACAAAGGCTACGCGGCGCTGGACCTCAGATGAGGTCTATTCCGCCATCAGCCAGCGCGGATTTTTGGGACAGTCACTTAGGTCCGACCGGCATTGGTTGACACTGCGCTTTCCTTTCATCTGGTTGTCTCGAACAGTCCAGAGCTGCCCGCGCTCACGTTGATACGCAGGCCTTTCCTGCGACCCTGGTTGACGTGGACGGCCTCGAGTTCGCCGCGTTGGACCCTGTGCAACACCGTCTGGCGGGCGACGCCCAGGACCTTGGCAGCCTGATCGAGGCCGACCCAACCTTCCGGGACCTCAGGCACGACACGATGGCGCAGATCGTCGGTGATGCGGATGTGCCAGGGGCCGCCGGGGGTGAGCTGCTCGCCGGTAATGAACCCGTCGTGCAGCCACCGATAGAGCGTCGTCCGGTTGACCCTGAGGAGCCTTTCGGCGGCTGTGATGGAAACCACTTGCACATCATCGTCTGTCGATGTGACGGCGGGCGGCTGACAGGCGGGAATGCCCCGGGAAACCCGCAGGGTCTTCACCCGAGTCTTGGTGAAGGTCAGCCCTGTTCCCGTTCGACGACCCTGCTTCGACAGCACGGCCGCGATCGTCTTGTCGTCGTAGCGTTCGGCCAACCGGCGAACGAGGTCGACGGTGTCTTCGTCGGTCGTCCGGAAGTGCTGGCCGGTCTTGTTGAGGTCAAGACTGAACCTGGTCGCGGCCCCGCCTTCCCAAACGACATTCACGTCGGCACGTCGCTCCAACGCGTGCACAGTGACCACGACCTCGGTGATGACGGCCCGCAGGAGCTGCTTGCGCTCACGCCAAGTCGTGGTCGGCGCGTGGAACACCGCCCGGACATCTGCACCGGCTCGTTGCAGCCACACCACCTCTTCCTCCGACAGCGATGTGGGTTGGCGGAGGCGTTGAGCCGCGAGGCTGGCCTCGGCTTGGCGCTGGGCCACGAGGGCTTGTTCCAAGGAGCGCTCCAGCGTCCGGGCGACGAGGCGGTTCTCGGGTTCCACGGCGTCGAACTGACGACGGGCCCGTTCTGCCTCGAAGCGGGCGCGTTCCACCGCCAGCTCGAACGCCCCGACGTGTCGGCGGTGGTTGGCGTCCGCCTCCTCGAGCGCCTTCGCCGTCGCCGTCAGGCTGGCCGGCTCGAGCATCGCGAAGACCTCGTCGAGCACGCGGTTCTCAAGACGGCGGCCTCCCACGTTTTGGCATCCCCGCTCACCCCCATAGAGCGCCTTGTTGCGGCCACAGATGTAGCGCGGGGTGTTGCCGCTGGTGCCCGAGTAGCCGACCTGCATCATCCGCCCGCACTGCCCGCAGCGGACCCGGCCCTGGAGAAGGGCCGTCCCTTCGCGAACCGGACCACCCCCGTGACCCCGAGGCGGCCTCCAGTTGGCACGAAGCCTGTCCTGGATCGCTACATACCGCTCCCAGGTGACGAAGCCGGGATGGTGCTCCGGAATCAGCACGGCCCACTCCTCCCGGGGAAGCTCTCGGGTCCGCTTCACCATCCGGCCGTCGGGGCCGAGACGCTTCTCGTCCCGTCTGCGGCCGAAGACGAACGCACCCGCATACGCGGGATTGGTGAGGAAGTCGTGGATGGCCGGATAGCTCGCCGGTGCCCAGTTGACCCGCTTCGAGCCGGCGCGCCGCCGAGGGATGAGCAGGTTGTCCTCCAGCAACGACAGCATCACCTGGCGGGCCGACCCGAGCTCGTCGAAGAGCCGGAACACCGTTGCGATGGCGGCAACAACTGCTTCATCGGGGTCGAGGACGACATGGTCGTCGGCGTCATAGACGAACCCGACCGGCACCCCCTGGCGCAGCTCACCCTTGGCCGCCTTGTGAAGCAACCCGGCGGTGAGCCGGTGGCGGATCAGGTGGAGCTCTGCCTCGGACATGGTGCCCTTCAGACCGAGCACGAGCCGGTCGTTGAAGTCTCCGGGGTGATAGAGGCCGTCACCGTCGGCGATCAGGGTGTCGGTCAGCGCGCAGAGGTCGAGTAGCTGATACCAGTCGGCGTTGTTGCGGGCGAGACGGGACACCTCGATGCCCAAGATGATCCCGACCTTGCCCAGCCCTACTTCGGCGACGAGGTGCTTGAAGCCTTCTCGAGCGGTTGCATCGGCACCGGAGCGGCCGAGGTCGCTGTCGACCACGACCACCTGCTGGGGTGGCCAGCCGAATCCCTGTGCCCGAGAAGCCAGCTCGTACTGGCGCTCCAGGCTCTCAGTGTGCTCACGCATCTGGGTCAGCGTCGACTGGCGCACATAGACATACGCATTCCGTCCCAGGTGCGAAGCGGTGACCTTCGACGCCAGCTCAGTGGTGAACGTCATCTGCGGTCACCTCCTCGTACGCCTCGTCGACGACGCCACCAGCGATCATTCGGGCCAGGATGCAGACGACGGTCTCCTGGGTCCCTTCGGGCAAAGACCACCACCGTTCAACCGGTGTGGTCACCAGCCCGGGAATGCCCAGGGTCGGCTGGGCGGGCGCGGCTAATCTGAGCCTTCGCAAAGAGGCTCACCTCCCTTGTTCGTTGGCGCGTGCAGGTCGGGTCGAGCCTATTTGCGCGTTCTGGGGCCGGACGGGGACCGGCCTGGTCGCTTCATCGAGCCGACCAGCGTTCGCAGTTGACGGATCCCGTCCACCGACAGAGCAGTGACCAGCACCGGAGCTGGTTCCACACCCAATATGTCGGTGGCGCTCAGGGGAATCGTCCCCGGCGATCCGTCGGGGAGACTCACGATCAAGAACAGCACTCCTTCGTGCCGTTTGAACCCCGTCGCCGGCAGAAGATGCCCGAAGAGGGGATGAACGTCTGAGGTGACCCGCACTTCGCACGGCAAGAGCCGCCTGAGATGTTGCAGTCTGTCGCTGTCCCGACCGGGGTGGGCAAGTCCTACGTGGCCTGCGCACTGGCCCAGGCCGCCATCCGCACCGGGCATGCCGCCTACTACGTGCGTGCCCCCCGGCTGGCCGACGACCTGGCCGTGGGCCGGGCCGACGGCCGCTACGGCCGCCTGCTCGCCCACCTGGCCCGGTGCGAGCTCGTCGTCCTCGACGACTTCCTGCTCACCCCGGCAACCGTCGAGGCGTGTCGGGATCTCTTGGAGGTCATCGAGGACCGGGCCCAGCGCCGTTCGACGATGGTGGTGAGCCAGCTCCCGGTCGACAGCTGGCACCCGGCGATGGCCGACCCCACCGTGGGCGAGGCCATCTTGGACCGGCTCCTCCAGGCGTCGCACCGGATCACTCTCACCGGCCCGTCCATGCGCCGACGCGATCCCGAACCCGAGCCCGACATCGGCGGTGACGCGTGATCTTCTGGATCGGCGTCCTGTTGGATCGCCTACTCGTCCAGCCGATGGGCGTGACCGCGGACGCAGCGCCGTTCCTGGCCGACGATGACGGTGACCACACGCCACCCCGGCCCCGGAGTCGCGGACCCCCGGCACGGCCATCCGGTCACCAGACGGCGAGGCTCGCCGGCAACGGCACCTGTCCATCCACTACGACTCCGTCCCGTCCGCTTCCGACCCGGGCTGAAGAAGCCCGGAACACCAGTCATTGATCCACCGAACGCCTCGCCGTCCACCGACCACCGAAGCGATCAACCCAAGGAGACTGCCGATCGAGTAGAACAATCAGAAGCGACACCCACCCCGGCCGGAATCAACCGGCGGATTCAAGTAGTGGCCGCGACAAGCTCGTTGAATCGTTCTGCAGGAGTATCCCACTCGAGGGTCTTTCGCGGACGTTCATTGAGCAAGGCAGAGATGGCGTCGAGGTCCCCCTGGGAGTAGACCGAGAGGTCGGCGCCCTTGGGAAGGAACTGGCGGACGAGCCCGTTCCAGTTCTCGTTGGTGCCGCGTTGCCAAGGTGAGTGCGGATCGCAGAAGAAGACCTGCACGCCGGTGGCGAGCTTGAACGCCGCGTGCGTCGCCATCTCCTTTCCCTGATCCCAGGTGATCGACTTGGCCAGGTGGTCGGGCAGGCGCATGATGTTGTTCGCCACCGCGGCGGCCACGTGCTCGGCGGTCTTGTTCTCGAGCTTGATAAGCATGCCCAGGCGCGTCGTGCGCTCCACCAATGTGGCGACTGCGCTCAGGCCCTTCTCGCCGACGATCAGGTCGCCCTCCCAGTGGCCGGGCACTGCGCGGTCCTCGACATCGGGGGGACGTTCGGAGATGTTGACCATGCCGACAATCTGGCCACGGCCCGAAGAGGTTCTCGTTCGAGGGCGACGGCGGGCACGGCCCGAGCGCAGGCACGAAGCGAGCTCTTTGCGCAGCTCACCCTTGGCCTGGACGAAGATGGCCTGGTAGATCGCCTCGTGGGACACCCACCACTCTGGCTGCCCAGGATGCTCTTTGCGCAGTCGGTGGGCGACTTGCTCAGGAGACCACTTCTTGGTGCGCAGCAGTCCCTGGACCTCTTCCCACAGCCACGGGCGCTCCTCGGTCCAAGGAATCTTGGGCCGCAGTGCTTCGCGAGCGGCCCGTTCTTCGGCTACAGCGGCGCGGTAGCGGCCTCGCCCACCGTTGGCCGCGATCTCTCGCCAAATGGTCGAGCGCGACCGGCCGAGCCGATCGGCGATGACCTCGTCGGACTCGCCCGCCTCGATGCCGACCCTGATCTCCTCGCGTTCAGGCAGACTCAGCGAGCCGGCACGGCGTTTGCGCTCTCGTGGCATCTGCACACGCTCGTCGCGCAGGCACCGCCTGAGGGTGGATTCTCCGATTCGGGCCGCCCTCGCGGCCTGACGCTGACTTGCGCCCTTCGAGATCTCCACGAGCGCCCGCATGACATCGGCGTCGGAGCTGTTCTTGCGCTTGCGGCCACGTCGAGGAACGGACTGTCGCACGATCCCAGAGCGCACGACGTAGTCCCTCACCGTCGACCGCGAGACACCGGTCATCTCCTCGGCCGCCTTGTAACTCGCTCCGGCGACCACCGCATCGACCGCCATTTCGAGATCCGCCTGCGAACTCCGGCGCTTCCTTCCTCGGGCCATCACGCGACACCTCCAGGTCAGGAGATGTCGCGGTCACCCCTTGAGGCCAAGACCGGAACGGGTGGCCGGTTTCAACCGGAACGGGTGGCCGAATTCGCCGGAATGTGCACCTGAGCGTGGACGGCCTGGTCGAGGCCCGGCGGGCCGTCGCCGCCCTGAGGGAGGACGCCCCACCGCTTGTCGACCAGCTGCGCTCGCTGGTGGAGGTCCATGGCCAGGTGGCCATCCTGGAAGTGTGCGGGGTCCCTCGCCCGTTGCCGGCCGAGGTATGCCTTGCCCTGTTCCGTGCCGCCCAAGAGGCCCTCACCAACGCCTCCCGCCATGCACCGGGCGCCCCGGTGCAGGTGCGCCTCGGCTACCGCGCTGGCGAGACGGTCCTCGAGGTGACCGACCGGCACCCGAACGGAACAGTCGGGCCCCCGGCTCGCGCCGAGGGCGGGAGCGGCTATGGGCTGGTTGGAATGTGCGAGCGAGTAAAGCTGGCCGGCGGAAGCGTGTCGGCGGGTCCCTGGGAGAACGGCTGGCGGGTCGAGGTGCGGGTCCCCTCATCAACGAGCCGCAACGAGACGCCCTCCGGGTGGTGGTCGTCGACGATCAGACCGTGGTACGCGAGGGCCTGGTCACCATCCTCGATCTCCTCGGCGACGTCGAGGTGGTAGCCGACGGGGCCGACGGCAACGACGCGCTCTCCCTGGTCGAAGCGCACCACCCCGACGTGGTGCTCATGGACCTGCGCATGCCTCACTGCGACGGGGTGGAAGCCACCCGACGCATCCGGGCCGCGCACCCCGACACCCAGGTGGTGGTGCTCACCACCTACGACGACGAGTCCGTCCTGGCCGCCCTAGCCGCCGGGGCCAGGGGCTACCTGACCAAGGACGCTGGGAGCCGCCAGATCGCGCAGGCCCTGCACGCCGCCAGGGACGGCCAGGCGGTGCTCGGCGCCGACATCCAGGCCAAGCTCCTCACCGCCGCCGCCAACCAGGTGCCGTTTCTCGCCACCGCGCCCGGCTCCCCGCTGCCTGATGGGCTCACCCTTCGCGAGGTAGATGTCCTCCGTCTCATCGCGGCGCGCCGTTCCAACCCCGAGATCGCGGCCACGCTTTTCGTTAGCGAGACCACGGTCAAGACCCACATCAACCACCTCTTCGCCAAAATCGGCGCCAGGAACCGGGTCCAGGCCGTCCGCTACGCCTACGACCACGGCCTCGGGAGCTGAGGCGCTTCCTGGCATACGGCATCGCACTCATCGAATCCTGCGACGGTCACAATCCAAGCCGCATACGCCCTTGTCCCGGCGATCCCGCGAGACCCGCCCGGAGACATTCCCGACCATCCCCATATACGGGGCGCCGGTGGCCGATGCGGGCGACTCCGAGGATCGGCGCGCGGTGTCGATCCGGCCAACGTTGGGGTCGTTCCGCATGCGCAGCTCTCAACTACGGCGGTGGCAGCGGCAGCGGGAGCCGCGAGGGACAAGGCGCTGCCGATCGCCATTCAGCAGTGACGATCAGCGCCCCCGAGGTGCCGAGAGACTTCGAGCACCGTTGATCAGGGCAGCTGCATGGCGCCGCATAGGGCATGCCCCGTGCAGCGCTCGCTCGCCGCCCACCTCGATGCGCGAACCCGCACCGTGCCGGCCCGCTCGTGCCCTGGCGCGCCGCCTTTTTGCCCTATGCAGGAGTTGAGTAGGACCCCACAAACTCGCCCCATAAACGACAAGCCGCCGACCCAAACATGCTGGTCAGCAGCTTGTGCGTATGCAAGAGGCGGCCAAAATCGGCAACCAATGGTGGCGGGGGCAGGATTTGAACCTGCGACCTTCGGGTTATGAGCCCGACGAGCTACCAGACTGCTCCACCCCGCGGCGGTCCCGAGATGATAGCACTTACCGCTGACCGGCGAAAGACCGACGGCAGGCGCAGCTTCCGCGAGGAACAGCTCCCTGCCCGGACACTTTCGGACGGCTATGGACGACCCGGAACGACCTCGGACGACCGGGCCGTCGAGCCCGGAACTCCGCCCCCGTCCCGTCTTTCCCCCGACCGGTTCGACGGGTAGGACCAGCGGCGGGCGATGGCCGGACAACTGGAGGCCGAACACCCGACACGCGGGATCTACCGCGTCCAGGTGGTCAGGCAGGTGCAGTCGTGGTGGTGGTCGTCGACCCGGCGGAGGCGGTGCTCCCCGAAGTGCTTCCCGACGGAAGCGTCTTCGTAGACGTACTCGTAGAGGACGTGCCGGACGTTCCCGTACTCGCAGAGGACGTGCCCGAAGAGGATGTGGACGTGCCGGACGAACCGCCCGTGGCCGAGGAACCGGTCGACGGCGCTGCACCGGTGAGCTGCTGGATCTGGAGCAGGTAGTCCTCCAGGGTCGTGATGTCGTTCTGGTAGGCCCCGAGGTTGCCGGCCTTCAGGTCGGTCTGCGACTGTTGGTAGGCGGCCTGCGCCTCGGCCAACAGGGCCCGCACCTGGGGCGACAGGGCCGCCCCGCCCTGGGCGACCGACGTGGAGACCGGCGCAGCGAACACCTGGCTCAACGCGTCCCCCAGGGTGGTACCGAGCGCTGCCTGGTTCCCGTAGACCGCGATGATCCCCTGGATCTCCGGAAAGGCGTTGCGGGTGGACTGCACGTACAAGGGCTGGATGTAGAGCAGGCTCTGGGCGATCGGGATCATCAGCACGTTCCCGAGCACGACGCTCGAACCGTTCTGGTTCAAGAGGCTCAGGTCCTTGGAGATCGTCGAGTTGGCATCGATCCGCGCCGCCACGATGGAGGGACCCTGCACAGGCTGGTTCTGCGGGGTGACGAACATCTCGAGCTTCCCGTACTGCCCGGGGTCCGAGCCTGCGATCATGAACCCGGACAGGGTCTGGATCTGGCTCTGACTCGAGGTCGGCACGAACGCGACCAGCAGGGTGAAGGACTCCTTGGTCTGACCGGGGACCCGGAGCTCCTGGTAGATCGGAGCCATGCTGACGAGCTGACCGGTCGAGACGAGCTGACCCTGTGCGTTGGTGGTCTGGGTCGTGGCGAGGGCCTGCGACGGGGATCCCGAACCGGGCGACGGCGAAAGTGCCCACGCGTCGGCGCCGTTGTAGAAGCTCGAGGCGTTGGTGATGTGGTAGCGACCGTACATCGAGGTCTGCACGGTGAAGATGTCCTCGGGGTAGCGGATGTGGGCCTTCAACTGCGCCGACATCTTCGACGCGGGGGTGAACATCCCGGGGAACGCCTTCTCGTAGGCCTGGATGATTGGATCGCTCGGATCCATCACGTAGAAGGTCATCGCACCCGTGTAGGCATTGATGACCACCTTGACCGAGTTCCGGATGTAGTTGAAGTTTGCCGGGAGGCCGCTGTTGCTCGACAGCGCGCTGGTGATGGCGTTCTGGGAGTACGGATAGTTGTCCGTGGTCGTGTACGCGTCCTGGATCCAGTCGATGTGTCCGTTGATCAGCGCGGGATAGGGGTCCGAGTCGAGGCTCAGGAACGGCGCCGCCTTGGAGACCCGGGCCTGCACCCCCCGGTCGAAGATGATGCGCGACTGGTTGGTGAGCTGACTCGAGATCAGGAGGTTGTAGTCGCTGAACCGGACCGCGAACATAAACCGCTTGAAGAGCGAGGAGAGCTGCACGCCGCCGTTCCCCGTGTAGTGGGTCGAGATGTTGGTGCCGTTCCCGGCCTGGAAGTCGATCTCGGGAACCTTGGTGTCGGCGACCACGTACCCGGAGTTGTCCAGACCGAAGTAGACCGACGGCTGGGTCACCGTCGGCAGCCCCTGGCTCGAGACGGGCGGCACCCCCTGGATGGCGAACTGGGGATCACCGTTGGGGGTCTGCTGGTTGGCGGGTGCCACCACCAGCCCGTACCCGTGCGTGTAGGCGAGGTGGGTGTTCACCCACGACGGTGAGGGGATGTCCTGATCGTTGATCTCGCGGACACCGACGATGGTCGGGGTCGGGACTCCGTTCACCAGGTACCGGTCGACAGCCAGGCTGTTGAACTGGTAGTAGGACCGGATGTCCTGGAGCTTGTCGAAGGTCGGCTGCGTGAGGAGCGGATCCCACAGCCGGACGTTCGCCAACGTGTCGGCGTTGGCGGAGAGCTCGCCCGCCGTCAACGTGGAGAGCGCCGGGTAGTTGACCGTCTTGATGGTGTTCAGGTCGTAGGCGGCACGGGTGGCGTTGATGTTGCGCTGGATGTAGGGGAGCTCGAGCGTGTTCTGCGCCGGGTTGACTTTCAGGGCCTGGACGAGCGCGGGGTAGATGGTCCCGGCGGTCAACGCCACGATGAACCAGAGCCCCACCCCGATGATCGGCAGCGCCCAGCCCTGACGACGGAGGTTGTACGCCAGAAGGACGAACGCCGCGATCGACACGAGGATCAGCAGCTCCAGCGCCGGAAGGCGGGCGTGGGCGTCCGTGTAGTCGAGCCCCTGGTTGTACCCGTTGGACGAAAGCTCCAGCGTGAACCGGGCAAGGTAGTAGCCGACCGCCTTCACCAGGGCGAGGAGTCCGAGGATCAAGGAGATGTGGGCCTTCACCGCGGGCCGCACCCGCGGCCGGCGACCCTGGAGCCGGATCCCCCCGTTGAGGTAGTGGCTCAGGGTCGTCACCACCAGGATCACGATGAGCGCCGCCAGGAACCAGTGCACGAGGAACAGCTGGAACGGCAACTTGAAGACGAAGAAGCCGACGTTGCGCCCGAACACCGGGTCCTTTGCCGCGAACGAACCCCCGTTCCGGTAGAGGATCCAGTTCTGCCACTGGCCGATCGCCTGGGCTCCCATGATCAGCGACAGCACCACGACGACCGCGGCCCTGATGCGCGCCTCGTACGGACCGACGACCTCCTGGTACCGCCGGACGAAGTCATCCTCTGCGTCCAGGGAGGGACCCTTCGGCGCGAGCCGCGCCGCCACCAGCAGGCTGGCCAGGAGGAGCACCCCGAAGATGACGGCGAACACCACCATCAGGCCGACCTTCACCTCGAAGAGACTCCGCCACTCATTGTGGAGGTTGACCGAGGAGAACCACAGGGCGTCGGTGTAGAACACGGCGAACGCATGGAGCGACAACAGGATCACCACCACGACCACCGCTACGAGGAGGAGCCAGCGGCGCCGGTGACGGTTGGGGGCGCGCGTGGCAGCTGGGATGTCGCTCGGTGGACGCACGGCAGCAGCCTACGTGCCGGCAGGGAGCAGCAGGCAGCGGCAGCCCGGGTGTGCCGGCGGGAAGAGATGTCCGGTGGGGAACGGTTCCCCGGCGGCTTGTGGCCCTGCGAGCGCGTTGTCCTCGCAGTCGGCACACGGATCCTTTCCGGGGTCGGCCACGGCCAACCACTCGACGGGGGTCGGGGCGGCTCCGCCGCCGCCGGTCGCCTCCGAGATCGATCCGGCCGAGAACGCCTTGATCACGAAGTCGCCGGCCAGCCGCTCGACCCGCTCCCCCTTCCACTCCCGGAACGCCGAGCCGACGTGCTCGGCGACGGTCCCCTCGTCGGCACCCTCGAGTCGACCGGTATCCCCCAAGCGCCGGCGCAACGGATCTGCGACGTGAGCGGCCAGCTCGTTGGCCAAGGCGAGCACATCGGGAGGCAACGATCCACCGCCTTCCTCGGCGGTCCCGGAACCGACGAACTCCCGGCCCGCCTGTGCCGCCTCCTCGAGATAGGGGAGGACCGCCGTCGCGTAGGAGTCGTGATGCTCCGGCTCCGGAGGGAGCACGTCAGGCGTCCAACGGAAGTGGGCGGACCGCAGGCTGTCGAGCACATCGTTCTGGTCGTCCTGCAGGGTGCGCTTCAGTCGTCGGGAGAGCCGGGTGACGATCGGGGTGATCATCTCGTCCCTGCGGACGGCCGACGGGTGACGGCTCCCCGGAGGCCCGTCACCGCCGGCCCCCTGGTCGCCGGTCTCCTCACTCCCGTCGTGCTCGACGGCACCGGCGCCGGCGCCGGCGTGCGATGCCCGCAACTTCGCGAACAGGGCGTCCACCGAGGATTCCTCGGCATCGGCCGCCCCGGCCGGAGGCGTGGTGATCGTGCCGGCGACCAGATCAAGGGGCCGGTCGTCCCTGCTGGCAGCCGCCTCCGTGCCCCCCGCCTCCGTGCCCCCCGGCACCGTGCCCCCCGGCACCCCCTCGACATCATGGGCACCGGTGCCTGGTCCGCCCGGGTCACCGCCCACCCCGCTCTCGGTGGCGGGTTGAGCCGGGCGCTCGTCGGTGGCGGGTGCCGGCAACCCGTCGTCGGCCTCCACCTGTTCGGGCGCCGTATCGGCCACCACCCGCTCGTCGGCCACCACGATCTCGGCGGCCTCCACCTGTTCGGGCGCCGTATCGGCCACCACCCGCTCGTCGGCCACCACGATCTCGGCGATCTCCACCTGTTCGGGCGTCGTGTCGCCCACCACCCCGCCAAGACCGATCCCCTCCCCGGTCCCGCCGTCCTCGACCGCCAGGTCTTCGACCACGATGATCTCGTCGGTGACCACGACGGTCCCGGTCACGTCGGGACCGTCGAGCTCGTCCGGGCCCCCCTCGTCGGGCCTCGCCGCCGCCACCCTCCCGGCCGCCTCGGCCGCAAGCCGGGCCTCGTCCTCGGCACGGAAGAGGTCGTCGGCGATGGCGTCGATCGAACGGCGCACGCCGCGGACCGTCTCGGCCAGGTGCTCGCGACCGGCCCGGAGCTGGTCGATCTGCGCGTGGAACACCTTGCGTCGTTTGGAGAGGTCGGCCAGCACGCGCGATCGGAGGGCCTGGGCCTCTTCGACCATCTCACGGCAGTCGACCCGGGCCTGGGCCAGCATGCTCTCGACCTCGATCCGGGCGGCCTCCACGGCGGCCGCCGACTCCTCCTGGGCCCGGCGTCGCAGCTCGGTTGCGGCCGACTCGGCGCGCGCGGTCCGCTCGGCGAGCTGCGTCCCGACCTTGGCCTCCGTGGCCGCGATCTCCTCGGCGGACGCGGAGAGCAGGCGTTCGGACTCCTCCTTGGCCTTCGCCACCATCTCGGCCGCGGCCTCGTGGGCGCTGTGGAGCACCCGGGCCGTCTCGCGACCGAGCGCCTCCGTCAGGGTCTCCTCGTCGATCACGGGGTGGGCAGCCCGCTCCTCCGCATCGTCCAGCGCCTGGCGGAGCTCCTGCTCGCGCTCGGACGCGGCACGGAGGGTCTGGGCGACCGTCTCGAGGTAGCCGCGCACCTCTTCGGCGGCGTAGCCCCGACGGGCGGTGGCGAAGGTGCGCCGCGCCACCTCGTCGGGCGACAACGGCGAAGAGGATGAGATGGTCACCCGGCGGTCCTCGGACATGGGTCAGAGCCTACGACGCGCCGTTCGCCGACCGCGGCACCCCACGCGTCACCCGGTCGGGCAACCGCGGGACCGCGCCGCAGGCCCGGCACCGCTCCACCGCTCACCCGCTCCACCGCTCCACCGCTCACCCGCTCCACCGCTCCACCGCTCCACCGCTCCACCGCTCCACCGCTCCACCGCTCCACCGCTCACCCGCTCCACCGCTCCACCGCTCCACCGCTCCACCGCTCCACCGCTCCACCGCTCACCCGCTCGACCGCTCCCCTCAGGTAGCGGGCACGGCCGGCGGAGCGGCGCGCACCGCAGGCGCCGCCACCGGGGCGGGCGGCACCTTCCCGCCGTGGGCGGCCAGCACCGCGAGAGCCTGGTCGAGGGTCGACACGGCGTAGATCTGGAGGCCGGGCTTCTGCTGCGACTTGGCCGCCCCGTACTCCTGGGGCGGGACCATGAAGATGGTGGCACCCGCGTTCTCGACGGCGACCGTCTTCTGCGCCACCCCCCCGACGTCCCCCACGTTCCCCTGTGCGTCGATGGTCCCGGTGGCGGCCACCTTCTTCCCGCCCGTCAGCGACCCACCGGAAAGCTCGTCGATCACCCCGAGGGTCATGGCCAGGCCGGCCGACGGGCCGCCGATGTTGGACACCTGGATGGTGATCGGGAAGGGATAGGTGAAGTCCACCTGGTCCTCGGTCTGGACACCGAGGTCCAGTGTCGCCATCTGCCCGCCTCCGAGGTCGACCCGGGTGGCCCGCAGGCGCACGGTGACCGGGTGGGACGGACCGGTGCCTCCCCGCTGCACCCCCAGCGTGACCGACTGCCCGGAGTGGTAGTGGCCGAGCACCCGCTGGAGCCCTGCCGTGTCGGCAACCGCCACCCCGTCGACCCGGTCGATGACGTCGCCGACGTTCAGGACGCCGTAGGCGGGTGTACCCGGATAGGTGGCGAACACCACGGCACCGGCGGCCGAGGCCGGCACCGCGTAGCCGAGGCGCCGGAGCGCGGCCGCCTTGGCGGACGCCTCCGCCTGGCTCATCTCCAGGTTCCCCTGGGCGTTGAGCTGCGACGGCGGCGTGCCCCCCGTCACGGAGAGCAACGGGTACAGCGCGGTGTCCGACTGGAGCTTGTAGTAGAGGTACGAGAGCGCGGACACCCGGGCGATCTCCACGTCGGTGAGCAGAACCGGATGGGTGACCGGATGGCCCTTGTCGGCGGGTACGGTGATGAACTGCTGCACCGACTGGGCCACCCCCGGCTGGAGTGCGTAGTAGTCGAGGTTGACCCGGGACGCCACGGCGATGGCAACCGCCAGGGTGATGAAGGCGACCCACGGCCACCGCCGCGGCCGCCGGTCCCGCCGGAGCTCGGGCGCAGGCCCGCCGGGGAGCTCGGGCGCAGGCCCGCCGGGGAGCTCGGGCGCAGGCCCGCCACCACCCTCGGGTCCCTCGTTGGGGACTGGACCGCCCGAGGGGGCGAGGGGCGTCGGCTCGTCTTCGGTCATAGTGGTGTGGTGGCTCCGGAAGAGATCGGCAGGTCGGGGCGGGCGGCTTCCGGCGGACGCACGCACGGCACGCCCTCGGAGGCCCCGACCCGAGAGCCTGCCACGGAACCACCGGCCGAACCCGTCGCCACCCGCCGGAGGGAGGTGGCGGCCGCCGGTCACGTCGGTGACCGCGCCCGCGCCCGGGACGGCCTGGCGGACCCCTCCCCGGCCGTCCGGGCCACTGCGCTCGGAGCGCTGGAGCGGCTGGGGGCCCTGGAGCGGGACGACCTGTCGGCCGCGCTCGGCGACCCCGCTCCCCCGGTCCGCCGGCGCGCCTACGAGCTGGTGGCGGGCCGGTCGGACCTCCCCGCCACCGGAGGCCTCGCCGATCCCGATCCGGGCGTGGTGGAGATGGCCGCCTGGGCCGCGGGCGAGCAGGGGTCGCCGGCCGCGGTCCCGCTGCTGGTCGCGTTGGCCGCGCCCGGGACCGGACATCCCGACCCGCTCTGCCGGGAGGCGGCGGTGGCCGCGCTCGGGGCGATCGGGGACCCGGACGGCCTCCCCGGGGTGCTGGCCGGGCTCGGCGACAAGCCGGCGGTGCGCCGTCGGGCGGCCACCGCCCTGGCCGCGTTCGAGGGACCCGAGGTCGCTGCCGCGCTGCGCGCCTGCCTCGACGACCGGGACTGGCAGGTGCGCCAGGTGGCCGAGGACCTGCTGGCGGTGGAGTGAGCACGCCCCGGGGCGCTCCGGGGACACCCCCGGCCGCACTGCGGACGGTCAGGCCTCTGCGGCCGCGAAGAGATGGCGGTGGCGATCGAACGAGTCGAGGCACATCCCGGCACCCTGCACCACGCACTCGAGCGGCATCGACACCAGGTGGACGGGGACGTCGGTCTCGTCGGCCAGGCGGTTGGCGAGGCCGCGGAGCATGGCGCCGCCACCGACCAGGTGGATCCCCTCGTAGATGATGTCGTGGGCGAGGTCGGGCGGTGCGTCTCCGAGGCAGTCGACCACGGTGGCCACGATCAGCTCCACCTGGTCACGCAACGCGTAGCGCACCTCCTCGGGCGTGAGGACCACCGTCTTGGGCATGCCCGTGGTGACCTCCCGCCCGCGCACCTCCGCCTTCATCTCGTCGCTGAACGGGAGGGCGGATCCGATGGCGAGCTTGAGCTCCTCGGCTGTCCGCTCTCCGATGGCGACGTCGTACTCGTGACGCACGTACTGCTGGATCGCCGCGTCCATGTCGAACCCGCCGCAGCGGATCGCCCGCGAGGTGACCAGACCGCCCAGGGAGATGACCGCGGTCTCCGCCGTCCCCCCGCCCACGTCGACCACCATGTTGCCGATCGGCTCGTGGGTGGCGAGGCCGGCGCCGATGGCGGCCGCCATCGGCTGTTCGATCAGGTGGGCGGACGAGGCCCCGGCGCGCCGGGCCGCCTCCTTGACCGCCCGGCGCTCGACGGAGGTGATGGCGGACGGCACGCAGATCAGCACGCGGGGCCGGTTGAACTTCGTCACCCCGGCACGCCGGAGGAGGAGCCGGATCATCCGTTCGGTGATGTCGAAGTCGGTGATCGCCCCCTCGCGGAGGGGTCGGACCGCCACGATGTACCCGGGCGTCCGACCGATCATCTGCCACGCCTCGTTGCCCACGGCGAGGACGTCGTGCGTCCGGGTGTTGAGGGCGATGACGGTCGGCTGGTTCAAGATGATGCCCCTGCCACGGGCATACACCAGCGTGTTGGCCGTCCCGAGGTCGATAGCGAGGTCGCGGGCCACGCTGCCATCGTAGGACCAGCCATCCACGGATCACGGCCGACCGGTCCCACGGCCGGGCTCGGCCGATGCCCCGGGCCTCCGGGCGACATCCGTTCCCCGATGCCGGTCGGTAGTGTTCCTCCGGTGAGCGGAGACTTCCCGGGTTCCGCCGGAACCGGCCCCGACGAGCCGGACCCCGGCATGTCGGGCCCCCAGGGCGGGCCGCCTGACCCCGATCAGCTGCCGCTACGGGGGTGGATCTCCCCGGACGACCGTCTGTGGCGCCACCCCTCGGAGATGGGGACGGCGGCGCGTCGTCCGTCACCGGTCGTCGGGGGCCGGCGGGCCCGCTCCGGCCCGCTCTGGATCGCCGGCGGCACGGCCGTCTGCCTCGTCGGGCTCCTGTTCGTCTCCGGCCTCGTGATGATCGGGTCGGGGGCGACACCGGGAGGCACCGCGCAGGGAGCGCCGCCCACCGCCACCCTCTCCCCCGGCTCGCCACCGACGACCGAGATCGGCACCGCCCGGCTCACCGGCGTGACCTCCATGGAGCATGCGGTCTCCGGGTTGCAGCCGTCGCTGGTGGCCCTGACCGTCATCCGTCCGAAGGGGACCAGCCAGGCGACCGGGGTCACCGTGGCGTCCGGTGGCATCGTGGTCACCGCCGCGTCGGCGCTGGCGGGGGCTTCGTCCGTGTCCGCGGTCGAGCCCGACGGGACCCGTGAGACCGCCCAGGTGGTCGGGACCGACCCCACCTCGGGCGTCGCCGTGGTCAAGGTCGCCTCCGACCTCCCTGCCGCCAGTTTCGCCACCGGTGACCCCGCCCCGGGGGCCACCGCCATGGCGGTGGCCCTGACCTCGCCGGCGAAGCACGACCATGTGCCCCAGACCGCCGTCTACGCCGGGACGGTCCGCTCGTCGGGGACCGCGGTCGGGGCCGACCCTGCCACGACGGTCTTCGCCGCCACCGCCGTCGACACGCCGCTGGCTCCGACCGACGCCGGCTGCCCCCTGGTCGACAGCGCGGGCCAGGTCGCGGGCATCCTCGAGACGACGGAGACGATGGGGGGCACCACCGTGGCCGTCTTCCTCCCCGCCGCGTTGGCGTACGGTGTCGCCTACCAGCTGGTCACCTCCGGGAACGTCGTCCAGGGATGGCTCGGCATCGACGCCAGCAACCAGGTCCAGGGGTCGGGGGGGTCACCCACCGGAGCGGTGGTCGACAGCGTGGACCCCGGCGGCGCCGCCGCTCTCGCCGGTCTCCAGGCGGGCGACCAGATCATGGCCGTGGACGGCGGACCGGTGCACTCGGTGGCCGAGCTCCGCTCCCGGCTCTACCCCTTCCCTCCGGGGACCGAGGTCAGCATCACCTTCCAACGGGGGGGGACCGTCGGCACCACCCAGGCGGTGCTCGGAACGGCTTCCCCCGCCGCGACGGCGGCCCCCACGTCGCCGTAGCATGCAGACATGGAACCGACCGCCTCCGGCGAACCGGGGAACCCGTTCCAGGCCCTGCTCGGTGACCTGATGAAGATGATGGGGACGAGTGCTCCCGACCACTGGGAGATGACACGCTCGTTCGCCGTCAACGTGGCCACCGGAGGAGAAGCGGAGTCCAATATCGAACCGGTCGCCCGGATCCGGCTCGAGGAGCTGGCGCGCGTGGCCGAGCTGCACGTGATCGAAGCGATCGGGATGCCCATCTCCTCCGACGGGCGCCGGCTGACCTGCGTCCCGATCGGTCGTGGTGGCTGGGCCGCCCGGGCGCTCGACTCGTGGAGGCCGTTCCTCGAGGCCATGGCCCCCCGGACGCCCCCGGCGCCGGACCTTCCGGACGGCGGGCCCGGCGCCGGCGGCCTGTTCGACGATGGCGGGGACGACGGGCTCGGCGGCCTGGGGGGCATGCTCGGACAGTGGGCGCAGCTGATCGGCCCCATGTTCTTCGGGCTCCAGGTGGGATCGGTGGTCGGCCACCTCTCCCACCGCGCCCTGGGGCAGTACGCGCTGGCGCTTCCCTGGATCCCTTCCGACGAGCTCCTCATCGTGACGGGGAACGTGGACTTGTTCGCCGCCGACTGGAGCATCCCCGAGGACGAGGCCGTCCTGTGGGTGTGCGCCCGCGAGCTGGCGTCCCACGCCGTGCTGTCCCGGCCAGCTGTGCGCGAGCGTGTGGCCGAGTTGCTGACGGCGATGGCCACGTCGGCCGCCGCCGCCCAACAGGGCATCGCCGAGCGGCTGGGTGGCCTGGGGGACCCGCTCGGCGGCGGCACGGGGCTCGAGGCCATCCAGGGGATGTTCGGCGATCCGGAGGCACTGCTGGGCGAACTGCTCACCCCCGAGGCGCGACGATCCTCGGACCGGCTCACCGCGGTCGCCGTCGTGGTGGACGCCTACGCCGACCACGTCGCCGACCGGGTCGGACAACGACTGGTCGGGTCCCACGCGCTGCTGGCCGAGGCCTGGTACCGGCGCCGCATCGAGCGCGGCAAGGGGGAGGAGGCCGCCGGTGCACTGTTCGGGCTCGACCTCGAGCAGGCCCAGGTCGACCGGGGCCGGGCGTTCATCGCCGGCGTGGTCGAGCGGGCGGGCGAGGACAGCCTGGCCCGGCTCTGGTCGTCCGGCTCCTCCCTGCCGACGCCTGCCGAGGTGGACGCCCCGGGACTGTGGCTCGAACGGATCAGCCTCTTCGAGCTCGACCCCCCCGACCCGGAGGGCACCCCCCCGGAAGCATGAGGGCGGCCGGGTCCATCCGGCTCAGGCGGAGGGAACCGACGCAGCCGGGTCGCCGTCGGAAACCGGCGGGGGAGCCGTCGGAGCCGTCGCCTCCTCGGGCACCCCGAGATCCCACTCCAACGTGATGTTCTCCCGCTCGGCGTCACGAGCCACGCGCTCGCGGTTGCGACGGTACTGGGGATCGTGCGGGGGCAGCAGGACCAGCCGGGCCAGCGTGCGCTGGCGGAACTCCTCGATGAGCTTGGGATCGCCGAAGTCGGACTGGACGTCCCAGTGGGGAGCGACCGGACCGAGATAGACCACCCGGACGTGCCCGACGGGCGGCGGGGGCTCCTCGCCCGCTTCCGGGACGGTCGGTTCGTCGGTGGCCGGGGTCATCGGTGGTGGATCCTCCTGGGATGGCGGCGGACGATCAGCCTACCCGGCACCAGGCCGCGCCCCGAGCGTGAGGCGGATGGTCACCGGTGCGGTCCCCCGCTCGACGAGGACGGTCACGTGGTCCCCGGGTTGGAGCGGGTGGATGGCGGCGGTGAGATCCTCTGCCGTCTGGATGGCTGCACCGTCGAAGGCCACGATCACGTCACCCACCCTGATGCCCGAGGCGGCGGCCGGACTTCCGGGCTGGACGGCGTCCACCAGCGCCCCCGACGAAGTCGCCAGATGGTCCTGCTGCTGAACGGTGGCGGTCACCGTCGACACGACCACGCCCATGTAGGCGGTGTTGGCGACCGGGACCGGTTGCGGGCTCGAGTTGCCGGCGCCGCCGGGGCCGCCCTGGCGGAGCTGGGCCAGCCGGGGCTTCACCGAGTCGATGGCGATGGCGAACCCGATGTTCTGAGCCGGTGCGTTCCCGGCGGTGCTCGAGGCGACTGCGGTGTTCATGCCGATCACCTGTGCCTGGGCGTTGACCAACGGTCCGCCGGAGTTGCCCGGGTTGATGGCGGCGTCGGTCTGGATCAACCCGGTGAGCGTCTCCGTCTGACCGGCGTCGTTCTGCGCGGTGAGGGATCGGCCCTTCGCCGAGACGATCCCCTGGGTGACCGACGGCCCACCGGCCAGCGCCAGCGCGTTGCCGATGGCGAGCACCGAGTCGCCCACCTGGCTCTTCGACGAGTCGCCCAGCGTGACCGTGGGCAGGTTCGAGGCGTTGTCGATCTGCACCAAGGCGAGATCGTGGGCGGGATCGGTCCCGATCACGTGGGCGGGCAGGGCGGCGGTCTGCCCGAACAGGGTGACCGTCACCGTGCTGGCGCCGGCGATGACGTGGTTGTTGGTGAGCACCTCGCCGCCCGGGGTGAGGATCATGCCGGTCCCTGCGGCCTGGACGAAGTCGCCGCTCGCCGTGCCGCTCTGGACGGACTCGCTCTGGATGGAGACCACCGCCGGCTCGACGGTCGCCAGGATCTCCTGGATGTCGCCCGGGTGGACGAGGACGCTCCGGTTGGGGAAGTACTGCTCGACGATGGTGCGCTGGCTGCCGATCCCGACCGAGGCGCCCACCGCCGCCCCGACCAGCGCCCCCAGCACGGCCACGACGACGACGACCGCGATCCAGTTCCGCCGGGTGAGGGTCTGGCGCACGATCGGGACGGGTGGGAGGGGCTGGGGGAGCCCGGTTCCCCCGTACGGGGGCGGCAGGATCGGCGGGCCGGCGGTGGGGGGCCCGCCGTAGGGTCCGGCGCCCGGCGCGGCCGGGTAGGCAGCCGGCGGGTAGGCGGGTGCGGCCGGGTAGCTGGAGGGGGAGTAGGCGGGTGGGGCCGGGTAGGGAGCCGGCGGGTAACCGGACGGTGGGTAGGCGGGTGGGGCCGGGTAGGGAGCCGGCGGGTAGGCGGGTGCGGGCGCTGTCGGGTAACCGGCCGTCCCGCCCGGCGGAGTGGGTGGGGGGACGGGGAGGGAGGGGACGCTCCGGGGACCGGCGCGAGCACGGGGACCGCCGGGGCTCGTGCCCGCCGACCGTCCCGTTCCGGATCCTGGGCCACTCCCGTCCGGGCGAACATAAGAAGGGCCAGGTCCCCGATAAGAAGTTTGTGAGGATTCCGTCAACACTGGCTCATTTCGCACCGGGAAACTGCTCGGAATGGGACACTAGTGGTCGAAGCGAGGGCGGCGGAGGCGGAAGGTCCCGCCGGTCCCGCCGGGCTTCGTCAACCGATGCGCAAGGGAGCGACCATGGATACCGAATGGATGGCCGAGGGCAAGTGCCGGGACCTCTCCCCGGAGGTCTTCTTCCCGAGCGACGGGGTCGGCGTCCAGGTCGCCCAGCGCATCTGTGCGGAGTGCCCGGTGGCGGACGCCTGCCTCCAGTATGCGCTGGACGAGCGGGTGGACCACGGCGTGTGGGGGGGGAAGTCGGAGCGCGAGCGCCGGCGCATCCTCCGTCGGCGCCGCCTGGGACGTCACGTCACCGCCGGGGTCTGAGCGTCCGGTCCCGTCGCCGCCGTGCTGGTCGAATGTGTCATCAACGTCAGCGAGGGGCGCGATCTGCCCGCGGTGCAGGCCATCGCCGCCGAGGCGGGTGGGACCCTGCTCGACGTCCACTCAGATGCTGACCACCACCGCTCCGTCCTGACGCTCGGCGGGGACCCGGCAGACGTCGAGCAGGCGGCCAGGGCCGTGGTCGGCGCGGCGGTGGCCGCGATCGACCTCGCCGGCCACCAGGGCGTACATCCCCGCTTCGGGGCCGCCGACGTCGTCCCCTTCGTCCCGCTCGACCCGGACGACGGGCTCGACACCGCGCTGTCCCTCCGGGCGCGCTTCGCCGCCTGGGCCGGCGCGACGCTGGCGGTTCCCTGCTTCCTCTACGGACCGGAGCGCCCCCTGCCCGAAGTGCGACGCGAAGCATTCCGGACGCTGACGCCCGATACCGGCCCCCCGTCGCCGCACCCCACGGCCGGGGCGACCGCGGTGGGCGCACGGCCTCCCCTGGTGGCCTACAACCTCTGGATCTCCATGCAGGAGGGCGGGACGGCCGACAACGGGGGGGCGGTGGAGCTGGCCCGTTCGGTGGCTGCCGCGATCCGCAGCCCCGCAGTGCTGTCCCTCGGCCTGCCGATGGCGGAGGGGGCCCAGGTGAGCTGCAATCTGGTCGATCCGCTCACCACCGATCTCGCCGCTCTGGTCGACGCCGTCGGTCACCTGGTGGGCGAAGCGGGTGGGCGGGTGGACCGGCTGGAGCTGGTCGGCCTGCTGCCGGCAGCCATGCTCCGGACGGTCCCGCCGCGGCGGTGGTCCGAGCTTTCCGTCAGCGAGGAGCAGACCGTCGAGGCCCGACTGGCGGCTCCCGTCGGCTGACCGGCACCCAACCCGGTCCCCGACGACGGCTCCTGCACCGGCAAGGTTCCCCCACCGGGGAAAGGACGGGGACCGTAAGGCGGGTCCGGGAGACGGCCGGTGGCGACTCAGGCCGAGGCGACCCGGCGTTGCATCGTGCGCTGGCGCCGGAGGCGCCGACGCTCCCGCTCCGAGAGCCCACCCCAGATGCCGAACTTCTCCCCGTTGACGAGGGAGTACTCGAGGCAGTCGTCCCGCACGACGCAGCCCCGGCACACCTCCTTCGCCTCCCGGGTCGAAGCCCCCCGCTCCGGGAAGAAGAGGTCGGGATCCACGCCCATGCAGTTCGCCTTGGTCTGCCAGCTGTGCTCTTGGCGTCCGTACATCAACGACACGAAGTCCATCGGCACGCCTCCTCCCCATCTGGCTACGCGGTCCGGCGGGCGGCTCCACATAGCACGAATGTAACTACAACGGTGTCATCTTCCACCATCCCGCCGGTAAACGCAAGGTGAATCTCCGCGGAACCCCAGCAACGGCGCGGGATCGGGGATCGGTTTGACGGTCGGCCGGTGCGGGAGCGGGGATCGGTGCGACGGTCGGCCGGCGCGGGATCGGGGATCGGTGCGACGGTCGGCCGGCGCGGGATCGGGGATCGGTGCGGCGGTCGGCCGGTGCGGGAGCGGGGATCGTCGGCGGTCAGCGGGGGTGGCCCGGGGGGGCGACGGTCGTCTGGGAGCAAACCGCCCCGACGGTCAGCCGGCGCGACGCCCCCGGCTCCGCACCGTCGTCTTGTGCCGGAGGAAGTCGACCAGCACGTAGTCACCCAGCTGGTCCGGGGACGTGGCGAACGTGCGCCCGTGGTTGATCCGGGCCAGCTGCTGGACGAAGCCCTGGAGGGCACGGTCCGGCTCCAGCAGGAAGGTGTTGATGGTGATGTTGGACCGGGTGCAGCGCATCACCTCGGCCAGCGTGACTTCGAGGGTCTCACGGACCGGTGGGTAGTTGAAGAAGACGTCGTAGCCGGCGTCGCCGCCGACCGGTACCAGGTGGGCCGTCGGTTCGCCGTCGGTGACCAGGATGATCTGCTTGGTGCCCGGCTGATGGGCGAGCATCTTGCGGGCCAGGATGAGCCCGTGCTGCAGGTTGGTCCCGTAGACGTAGTCCCAGCTCACCGTGGGGAGGTCTTCGGGCTCGATGGCCCGGGCCACCTCCGAGAAGCCGACCAGGCCGAGGTAGTCCCGGGGGAATCGGGTGGTGATGAGGGTGTGGAGCGCCAGCGCCATCTTCTTCGCCGGCACGAAGTTGTCGCGCATCGGCATCGAGAGGGAGAGGTCGAGCAGCAGAACGGTGGCCGTGCGGGTCAGCGCCTCGGTCTCGATCACCTCGAAGTCCTCCGGCGTGAGCCGCACCGGGACGCCGCTCCCCGACCGGCGGACCGCGTTGTGGACGGTCCGAGACAGGTCGAGGTTGAAGGGGTCCCCGAACTCGTAGGGCTTGGTCGTCTCCTCGCGGTCGTGGCCCGCCCCGTTCCAGGTGGTGCGGTGGTTGCCGATCCGGTCCTTGGTGAGCTGGCCGAAGAGGTCGGCGAGGGCCTGCTGCCCGATCCGCCGCATCCCCGCGGCCGTCAGCTCGAAGCGCCCCTCCCGCTGGTCGATGAGCCCGGCGTCGGTCAGTTGCTTGGTCAGCTTCGCCAGGCGCTCGATCGACCGGGCCGCGTCGTCGCCCAGATGGCGGGCCACCTTGTCGAGGTCCACCTCCGACAGGGCGGCCGGGGAGTGGGACGAGCGGAGGAACGCCTCCAGCTCATCGAGATCCCGGAGCCGGGCGGCGGCATCAGCCCCCTCCCCCATCCCGAGTGGTTGGTCGCCGCTGAAGCGGTAGCGCTCCTGCCACCCGGCGTCGGGAAAGGCGTTGCGCAGGTTGCCGGCCAGCCGGTCGACCTGCCAACGGAGGTCGAGGTCCTCCAGGAGCGATTCGGCCAGGCCCTGCAACTGGGCCCGCTGCTCCGGCGACATCGAGTTCCACATCGCTTGGGCCGCCGCCATGCGCGCGGCGAGCTGCTCGAGCAGCTCGTCGAGGTCGGCGGGGTTGCCGGGGAAGAGGTCACCGAACCGCTCCATGAACGCGTCGAACCCCGGGTCGATCGGATCGCCAGCCTCGCGCTGCTCGAGCATCCGGTTCAGGGCGTCGAAGGCGTCCCGCATCCGGGCGAGCTGCTCGGGGTCCGGGTTGGCCAGTGACTCGGACATCTGCTCGAAGTAGGTGCGCGCCACCTCCTCGCGCAGGCGCTCGACGAGCTCCTCGAAGTGCCGCCGGGCCTCCGACGACACGAACTCGTACTGCTGGAGCCCCCGCACCATGCCGGCCAGGTCCGGCGGCAGCAGGTCGAGCTGCATCCGCCGCTCGGTGGCCACCTCGCCGGTGACCTCCCGGCGCCGCTCGTCGCCCGACGAGCGGGCCTCCTCCTCGAGCTGGTCGATTCCCGCCCGCTCCTCGGCGACCACCTCGGCGAGCTCGTCGGCAACCTCGCGGTAGGCACCCCCGAGGTCCCCGCTGTCGAGCGTGTCCTCCCGGGCGAGGCGCACCTGGTCGAGCAGGTCGCGCAGTCCCTGCACCTCGCGCCCGTCGGGCGTCCGCCAGCCGCGGTTGAGCATGCGCTGGATCGCCTCGTGGAGGTCTCCGTTGGCCAACAGGTCGTCCGTGAGCTGCGAGAGGACCGCGTCCGTGTCGTCGACCAGGCCTTCCTGGGTACCGTCCCAGCGGCGGTAGGAGAACCGCCAGGTCACCCGCGCCCCCGATACGTGGCCCGGGTTCCCGCCGCCTCCTTGTTGAGGCGTTTGGTGAGGTGCAATCCCTCGAGGACGAGCTCGACGGCGCTGGCCACGACGCCGGGGTCCTCCGACCCGCCGGTCAGCTTGGACACCGCCCCGGCCAGGGCCGGGATCTTCGCCAGGGTCTCCGCGTAGGCTGCGGCCGGCAGGTCGTCCCCGGCGTGGACCACGGTCTCCTCGGTGAAGGCGGCCACCAGCGCCTTCGGATCCTCGAGGACCACCCGCCTCCGGAACACCAGCAGGGTGGCGGCTGCGGCGAGCTGGGAGAACAGCGCCTCCTCCCTCCCCTCCTCGAGGGTCTCCACCTCGACCTTGCCCTGGGTGGACGACACCAGGGACGGGAGGTCCGACACCCGCGGCACCGCGTCGGGCTCCCCGTTGCGCAGGGCCCGCCGCACCGCGTTCGCCGCCAGCGTCTCGTAGTTGGCGATGGTCAGCCGGACGGACACGCCGGAACGCTGGTTGAGGTGGGGGCTCTCCCGGGCGAGCTGGCTCAGCTCGGCCACGATCTCGGCCATGAAGTCGGGCATCACCAGGGTCGGCACCGACGAGCCGGCATCCTCGACGGCGGGGTCGGGCAACTGTGCCTCCGACTCGACGATGCGCAGCTCGGTGGCGGCGTCGGGAGGGTAGTGGGTGCGGATCTGCGCTCCGAAGCGGTCCTTCAGCGGGGTGATGATCCGGCCGCGGTTGGTGTAGTCCTCCGGGTTCGCCGTGGCCACCAGCACGATGTCGAGCGGCAGGCGGACCCGGTGGCCACGGATCTGGACGTCGCGCTCTTCCAGCACGTTGAGCAGTCCCACCTGGATGCGTTCCGCCAGGTCCGGCAGCTCGTTGACGGCGAAGATGCCGCGGTTGAGACGCGGGACCAGGCCGTAGTGGATGGTCAGCTCGTCCGAGAGGTACCGGCCCTCCGCCACCCGGATCGGATCCACCTCGCCGATGAGGTCGGCGATGGAGGTGTCCGGGGTCGCCAGCTTCTCGCCGTAGCGCTGACTGCGGTGCACCCAGGCGATCGGGGCGGCGTCCCCCTGCTCGGCCACCACGTCCCTGGCGAAACGGGAGACCGGGTGGAACGGGTCGTCGTTGATCTCGGAGTGGGCGACCACCGGGAGCCACTCGTCGAGCAGTCCGACCAGCGAGCGGATAAGCCTCGTTTTGGCCTGGCCCCGCTCGCCGAGCAGGATCACGTCGTGACCGGCCAGCACCGCGTTCTCCAGCTGCGGGAGCACGGTGGTCTCGAACCCGAGCACCCCCTCCACCAGGGGGCGGCCCCCACCGATCCGGACCGCGGCGTTGCGCCGCATCTCCTCGGCCACCGGGATCGAACGCCAGCCGGAAGCACGAAGGGCGCCGAGGGTGGCGACGTCCGGCGGTGGGGTGGTCAGTGCCTCCGGGTCGGCGGCGTGCGGGGTCGGTTCGGGGGCGGGGGCGGGCTCCG
This sequence comes from Actinomycetes bacterium, assembly GCA_021801235.1. GTDB lineage: Bacteria > Actinomycetota > Acidimicrobiia > Acidimicrobiales > RAAP-2 > DASZIT01. The sequence goes on along the minus strand of JAJYYG010000056.1, from coordinate 132 downwards.
GCGCGGTCATTGGTAGTCAGGGGCGCAGTACTCGCAGAGCGAGCCTGGTTCCCCATTCCCCTTTCAATCCGTGCGTGCGGTTTTCCCGCACACGGCTTACCGACGGTCGTCTGGACATGGTTACGCTGCCTT
>JAJYYG010000141.1 GCA_021801235.1 Actinomycetes bacterium | reverse complement strand
CCGAGGTGACCCTGGACCGCATCGAAGGGCGGCGGCTGACCTTCAGCGTGTCCGTCTCCGACGGGTCCGGTCTGGTGGCGGCAGGGAAGGTCTCCCGGGTCATCGTCGACCGCGCCGCATTTCTCCGCAACGCCCGCTGACACCCGGCCCCGTCGCCGGACCGCGGCCCGTCCGACCCGCGGCCCGTCCGACCGCAGTGGCGACCGGACCAGAATGCGGAGTTGCCGCCATGGCACACCGGGGCACCGCCAGGGACCGCGCGATCGGGTGTCCTGCCAGACTGGGCCGATGTCCGTCCCGGCCTCCGAGACCCGCTCGGCCGACCGGCGCGCCCTGCTGCCAGTCGGTGGGGCGTTCGTCGTCTTCGGGATGTTCTGGGGGAGCTGGGCGGTCGCCACCGCCAACGTACGGAGTACCTACCACCTGTCGAACGCCCAGCTCGGCACCTTGCTCGCAGTGGCGGTCACCGTCAGCGGCGTGGTCGGGGCGGTCGTCGGCAACCGTGCGCAGCGGTGGGGGGCGGTGCGCACGCTCGCCTGGTCGATCCTGGCCTGGTCCGCGCTCCTGATGGTCACCGGGGCAACCCGCACGCGACCGGAGTTCATGGCGGCGTTCGTCGTCACCATGGCCGCCGGCGGCTGCGTGGACATGACGATGAACGCCGCCTCCGCCGCCCGGCTCGGGCACCGCCCGGGCGACCTGGTCCGGTTCCACGGGATCTTCAACGTCGGGGCCCTCGCCGGCGCGCTCCTGCTCGGCCTGGTCGTCCAGGCGGGTGCCAGTTGGAGGTGGGCCTGGCCGGCGATCGGCCTGGCCGCCCTCCCGATTGCCGCGTGGGTCCGCATCCGGGGATCCGACCCCCGCGGGCTGGGTGGAGACGGGCCAGGTGGGGACGAGCCCGACCATCGGGGCCACCTCTCGTTCGCTCGCTCGCTGGCGCAGATCAGGGCGGATGGCCTCCTGGTGCTGCTGGTGGTGTTCATGGTGGCCGAAGTGGTCGAGGGCGGCGTCGACACGTGGGGCGTGCTCTATCTCCGCACCCATCTGGCGATCACCGCCCTGGTCGGCGCGTCCGCCTACGGGCTCGGCCAGGTCGTCGCCATCGCCACCCGGGGAGCCGGTGGGCCCGGACTGGGCCGGCTCGGACCGCGCTGGGGCGTGGTAGTCGGCGCCGGGGCCGCCTGCGGGGGGCTCGCCCTCGAGGCGTTCGCCGGTGCACCGTTGGCCGCGGGACTCGGCCTGGCGCTGGCCGCCGGCGGAGCGTCCATCTTCTGGCCCCTGTTGATGGCGCACGTCTCGACCGTGGCCAGCCGCCAGACGGCGACAGTGAGCGCCTTCACCGCCGCCGGCTACCTCGGCTGGGTCGCCGGGGCCCCGGTCATCGGGGTGGCTGCCGATCGCTTCGGCCTCGGTGCCGGACTGGGGATCGTCGCCGTGCTGGCAGGCTTGGTGGCGGCGACCATGCTGGCCCGGGGCTCCAGGTGACCGGACCCGGGGCGGACAGCCTCCGCCGGGCCCTGCGCTGGTAGCCTGTTGCCGGAAGAGACCACGCCCATGATCCTCGAACACATCGACGGCCCCGCCGACCTCCGCACCCTGTCCGCCGATGAGCTGGAGGTCCTCGCGGCCGAGATCCGCCAGTTCATCGTGGACGCGGTCACCACCACCGGTGGACACCTCGGTTCGAACCTGGGCGTCGTCGAGCTCACGTTGGCCCTCCACCGCACCTTCGACTCGCCCCGGGACGTCATCCTGTGGGACACCGGGCACCAGGCCTACGTGCACAAGCTGGTCACCGGGCGCCGCCAGGACTTCCCCCGCCTCCGGCAGGCCGGAGGGCTGTCGGGGTACCCGAACCGCTCCGAATCGGAGCACGACTGGGTGGAGAACAGCCACGCGTCGGCCATCCTCAGCTACGCCCACGGCCTGGCGAGCGCCTTCGAGCTCCAGGGGAGCCCGCGTCGCGTCGTCGCCGTCGTCGGGGACGGGGCGCTCACCGGAGGCATGGCCTACGAGGCGCTCAACAACCTCGGCCACTCGGGGAAGCCGGTGCTGATCATCCTCAACGACAACGGCCGCTCCTACGCTCCGACCGTCTCGCGGCTGTCGTCCAGCCTCACCCACCTGCGCCTCAACCCCACCTACCTCCAGGCGCGACAGCGGATCCGTACCCTCATCCGGGATCTCCCTGCGGTCGGAGACCTCGCCTACTCGAGCGTCCACGGACTGACCAGCGCGGTGCGGGAGGTGGTGACGCCCCACACCTTCTTCGAGGCGCTCGGGGTGCGCTACGCCGGTCCGATCGACGGTCACGACATCGCCGAGCTCGAGCTGGCGCTCTCCCGCGCGGCCGAATGGGACGGCCCCATCCTCCTGCACGTCATGACCCAGAAAGGCCGCGGCTACGCGCCGGCCGAAGAGGACGACATCCAGCGTCTGCACGACGTCAAGGTGTCGCCGGTGGGCGACACCGGTGTCAAGGTGTCGCCGGTGGGCGACACCGGTGCCAGGGTGTCGCCGGTGGGCGACACCGGTGCCAGGGTGTCGCCGGTGGGCGACACCGGTGCCAGGGTGTCGCCGGTGGGCGACACCGGTGCGCTCCCCCCCTTGGCCGGGGCCCGCGACCGCCTCCCACCGATCCCGCCTGTCACCTACACCGACGCGTTCACCCGGGCTCTGCTCGCCCAGGCGGAGGCCGACCCGCGTATCGTCGCCATCACCGCGGCCATGCCCGGGCCGACCGGGCTCCTGCCGTTCGAGGCCCGCTTCCCCGACCGGTTCGTCGACGTCGGCATCGCCGAGCAGCACGCGGTCACCGCAGCGGCGGGCATGGCGATGGGAGGGTTGAAGCCGGTGGTGGCGGTGTACTCGACCTTCTTCTCGCGGGCGTTCGACCAGGCCAACCTGGACGTCGGGCTCCACGACGCCCGGGTGGTCTTCGTGCTCGACCGGGCCGGCATCACCGGTGACGACGGTCCGAGCCACCACGGGGTGCTCGACATGGTCCTCGGCCTGTCGATCCCGGGCATGACGGTGTTCGCTCCCTCGTCCGCCCCCGAGGTCGAAGCGATGCTCGACCAGGCGTTGACGCTCGACGGGCCGGCGATGATCCGGTTCCCGAAGACGCCGGCACCCGCGGTGGCCGAAGGCGCTGTCGGATCGGGCATGAGCGCCCGCCGCCTGCGCGAGGGGGACGGCTCGGTCTGCCTCCTGGCGGTCGGGAAGCTGGTCGCCGCCGCCCTGGAGGCGGCGGACGAGCTGGCTCGCGAGGGCGTCGAGGTCACCGTCTGGGACGTCCGGGTCGTGTCGCCCCCGGATCCCGAGCTGTTGGCGGACGCCGCCCGGCACCGGCACGTCATCACCGCCGAGGACGGCATGCGCCAGGGAGGCGCGGGCATGTTCCTCGCGGACGCCCTCGCCGCCGTGGTCCGCGACCAGAACGACCTGAACGGGGTGGCGGGCCCGACGGTCGACGTGCTGGGCATCCCCCGACGGTTCATCGCCCAGGGCAAGCCGGACGCCATCCTCGCCGCGCTCGGCCTCGACGGGCCGGGTCTCGCCCGATCGGTGCGCCGGGCGCTGGAGACGGACACCGCGGCGACAGCGACTCCGGATCCGCTCCGGGTGGACTGACCCGCCCCGATCCGGCCGGTCCGGGTGGCATCGAACGCTTGCCGCCAGAACCGAAACGTGTTCTACTGATCGCCCGATGACCTTCAACCTCGCTGACCTCTTCGAGGCCGCCGTCGACGAGTTCGGCGACCGGGAGTACCTGGTCGCCGACGGTCAGCGCCGGACGTACGCCCAGATGGAGGAGCGGGCGAACCGGCTGGCCCACCACCTCGCCGACCAGGGGGTCGGGCCCGGCGACCACGTGGGGATCTACTCCTACAACTGTGCGGAGTGGGTGGAGACGGCCTGGGCCGTCTTCAAGCTCCGGGCCGTGTGGATCAACATCAACTACCGCTACGTCCACGACGAGCTCCGGTACCTCTTCGCCAACGCGGACCTGGTGGCGCTGGTCCATCAGGCCGAGTTCGGGCCCCGGGTCACCGAGCTCCTCCCCGGGCTCCCGGATCTCCGTCACGTGGTGACGGTCGACGACGGCTCGGGCGTTCCCGCCCCCGTCGGGGCGGTGGCCTTCGAGGACGCCATCGCCGACGGACGTCCCGACCGCGACTTCGAACCGCGGTCCGGAGACGACCGGTACGTGCTGTACACCGGGGGGACGACCGGCATGCCCAAAGGCGTCGTCTGGCGCCACGAGGACGTCTTCTACGCCCTCGGCGGCGGGGTCGACCCGACGACCAACACCCGCATCCTCCGCCCCGAGGAGATGGTGGCCAAGGGCCTCGGCGGGCAGCTCACCCTCTTCCCGATCGCGCCGCTGATGCACGGGGCGACCCAGTGGGCGGTGATGGGACAGAGCTTCGTCGGGAACCGCATCGTGCTCACGGCCCGCTTCGACCCCGAGGCGGTCTGGGACCTGGTGGAGCGCGAACGCGTCAACTCGGTCATGATCACCGGCGACGCCATGGGGAAGCCGATGGTCGAGGCCCTCGACGGACCCGGCGCCTCCCGCGACCTCTCGTCGCTCCTGGCCATCACCTCGTCCGCCGCGCTCTTCTCCGCCCCGGTCAAGGACCAGTTCTTCGAGCACCTGCCCGACATCGTGATCGTCGACGCCATCGGATCGTCGGAGTCCGGGAACAACGGGATGGCCACCCTCACCAAGGGGCAGACCGCCATGAAGAGCGGGCCGACGGTGAGCATCCTCGGGGACACCGTCGTCTTCGACGAGGAGCTCCGACCCGTACCGCCCGGCTCCGGGGTCATCGGCAAGATCGCCCGGAGCGGCGACATCCCCGTCGGGTACTACAACGATCCCGGGAAGACCGCCGAGGTCTTCGTCACGGTCGACGGCCACCGGTACGTGATGCCCGGCGACTTCGCCACCGTGGAGGCGGACGGAACGATCACCCTGCTCGGCCGCGGCTCCGTGTGCATCAACTCCGGAGGGGAGAAGATCTTCCCCGAGGAGGTGGAGTCCGCCGTGCGCTCGCATCCCGACGTGCTCGACGCCATCGTGGTCGGCGCACCCGACGACCGCTGGGGACAGCGGGTGGCGGCGATCATCCACCCGCGGGAGGGACGGCACCCGACCCTGGAGGGCATCCAGGAGCACTGCCGACAGGCCATCGCCGGCTACAAGGTCCCCCGCCAGCTCCACGTGGTGGACTCGATCCTCCGGTCCCCGAGCGGCAAGCCCGACTACCGCTGGGCCGCCGCCATCGTGGAGGACGTCCCCCAGGAGACCGACAGCGGGGGTGCCCGGACCGCACCCACCTCCTGAGCCCGGTGGCCCCCGATCTGCGCACCCTGCTGGCGCCGGGCCGGTGCGCGGTGCTGACCATGGAAGTCCAGCGGGGGGTGGTCGGCGACCTCTCCCGGTTCCCCGAGCTCCGAGAGGCCGCCGAGCGGGTCGGTGTGGTCCCCACCACTGCCCGACTGCTGGCGGCC
>JAJYYG010000048.1 GCA_021801235.1 Actinomycetes bacterium | reverse complement strand
GCACCACCTCCACATCCTCGACCGCAAGAAGGACGTCATCATCACGGGCGGAGAGAACGTCTCGTCGGTCGAGGTCGAAGACGCCATCTTCTCGCTGGCCGGGGTGGCCGAGGTGGCCGTCATCGGCATTCCCGACGACACGTGGGGGGAGATGGTGCTGGCGCTGGTGGTCACCGCCGACGGGTCGGTGCTCACCGAGGAGCACGTCATCACCCACTGCCGCGGTCGCCTCGCCGGGTACAAGTGCCCCAAGCGGGTCGAATTCCGCGACGAGCTCCCGCGGACCGCCACCGGCAAGCTCCAGAAGTTCCGGCTCCGGGAGGCGTTCTGGGAGGGCCACGACCGACAGGTCCACTGACCGGGACCGACCCCCGCCCCGACGAATCCCGCGCCGGGGCCGTCGGACTGGCCGCCGGCTGGCGACAGGTCAGTCCGCGGAGAACGCCGCCCGGGGAACGAGATCGGTGGCGACCAGCCACTCCGAGATCCGCTCGACCGTCCACTCCGGGACCTCCATCATCGGCACGTGGCCCACGTCACCGGCCACCGCCAGCCGCCATTCCGGCCGGGAAGCGCCCAGGCGGATGGCAGTGGACACCGGGACCAGGCGATCGGCATCGCCTTGGAGCAGCAGCACCGGGACCCGGATCCGGTCGAGCGCCCGCGCGCACGCCCGGGGCCGGAGCAGGAAGCGGGAGAGCGACCGGGCGGAGGCCAGATAGGCGGCGTCCGCGGCGGCCCGGTCCATCCGCGCGGTCAGAGCCACATGGGCGGCGACCAGCTCCGGGTCGACCCGGTCCACGTCGACGCAGCAGGCGGCGAGCACCCGTCGCACGCTCGCCTCGGGCGACTGGATCCGCCTCCGGTGGGCGAGATACCGCTCCCCCACCCCAGGCACCGCGCACACAAGGGCGTTGGCGACCACTGCGGGGTGCACCTTGCCGGGTGGCATGACCGGGAGCGCGGGATCGACCAGCACCAAGCCGGCGACGGCCCCGGGTTCGCTCGAGGCCACCAGCGCAGACACCAGGCCCCCCATCGAGTTCCCGAGCAGGACGACCGGGCGGTCGGTCAGGCGGTCGAGAAAGCCCTCGAGCAGGCGCCGGTGGCCACCGATCCCGGCCTCTCTGCGCCCGACCGGTGTCAGTCCGTGGCCGACCAGATCGAGCGCGAGGACCCTCCCGTAGCGGGCCAGGGCGGGGGCGATCCCCATCCAGTTGAGATGGGACCCGCCGAGGCCGTGGACGCAGACGAACGTCGGACCTCCCGCCCGCCCCTCCAGCTCGACGTAGTTCACCGGTCCCGCCACGTCCACCGTGCGGCAGACCGGGGCGATCACGGCGGCTCGGGACGCGGGGTCTCGGGACACGGCACCGATGCTAACGGGAGGGGTCCGGCGACGGGGTCAGCCGACGGGGTCAGCCGACGGGGACCCTGGCGTGCCGTTCGGGCAACGCCTCTTCGTTGCCGACGACCGTCGACGCCGCCCCCGACCGGGACCCGGAACGGTCCGGCCACGCCGTGAGGGCGAGGAGGACGGCCAGAGGCCCCAGGCTCGGATCGGTCGCACCGGAGGTGAGGATGCCCCCCAGCTGCTGGAACACCACCCAGAACAGCACCGACAGCGCGATCCCGAGACCGAGCCAGCGCCGCAGTCGGTCACGGTCGAAGACGGCGCCCAGGCCGACGGCCAGCTCGACACCGGCGAGCACCGCCACCACCATGCCGCCGTGGTGGGCCACCAGGCCGGCGAACCAGTGGCCGGTGTCGGCGAGGTAGCGGGGTGACCCCTGCGTGAGCATGGAGAGGTTCGCCTCGAGGACCCGGCCGCTCGGGTACACGAACGGGAGATGCAACGCCGCGCCCCCGATCCACAGGACGAGCCAGGAGGCGGACCAGGCGCGGGGGTCGACGTCGGGCCTCGCCGCCCTGGGCCAGGCCATGGCGCCCAGGACGCCGTAGAGGAGCGCGGGTCCCGGGGCACCCGCCTCCATCAGCGCGAACCCGCTCGGGAGCATGCCGAACGCCTCGCCGATCCCCCAGATGGTCGCCGCCCAGACGAAGGAGACGACCAGGGCCGGCCGGGTAAACCGTCCCGTCACCAGGCACACGCCGATGGCAAGCTGCAAGAGGGTGCTCCCGAGGTTCCACAGAGGCCACTCCGCCACGAACGGGTGGATGCCGGCCAGCACGAGGTGGCTGACCCAGGCCGGCGATCCCATCACCGACTGGGCCAGGTCGCCCAGCGGGTAGCCCGACGAGAACTTCGGTCCTTCGGCCTGCAGGAGGCCGTCGAGGATCCACACCACCCCGAGAGCGGTGCGCAGCCTCCGGCGGTCCACCAGCCGTGGGGCTCCCCACTCGTTTCGCATCCGACGGCACCTTCCTCCCGAGCGATCCTGCAGGCCCGAACGGTTCCGCAGGCCCCAACGGTTCGGAGCCGGACCCGTTCCGGATGACCGGCTGTCCCGCGCCCGACGGGCGTACGGGCGGGAGGGCGGCCGGTGGCATGATCGTTGGTCATGGCCGGAGGGGACGTCGGCGCCGCCGTGAGAGCGGAGCGCGAGGAGGGAACGGAGAGGTGGACCGGTGGCCGCCGGGGCTGACGCCGTTGGCGACGCGGTGGCCGATGGGGTACGCCACCTGGCCGCCCAGGACGACGTGGCCCGCGGCCTCGTCGAACGTTTCGGCCCACCCCCCCGGCGGGTTCCGTCGCCGCCGGGCCGACGGTTCGAGGAGCTGGTCCGCTCCATCGTCCACCAGCAGCTCGCCGGGAAGGCGGCGGCGGCCATCCACGCCCGGCTGGTGGCGGGTCTCGGTGGGTCGGTGACGGTCGAGGCGGTGCTCGACTCGCCCCCCGAGCTCCTGCGGGAGTGCGGTCTCAGCGCGTCCAAGGCGGCTGCGGTGTCCGAGCTGGCCGGTCAGGTCCGCTCGGGTGCGCTCGTCCTCGCCACGATCGGCCGATTGCGCGACGAGCAGGTGGTCGCCCAGCTCACCCAGGTCCGGGGCATCGGCCGGTGGACCGCGGAGATGTTCCTCCTGGGAGCCCTCGCCCGGCCCGACGTCTGGCCTGTCGGCGACTTCGGGGTGCGGGCCGGCTACGCGGCGGCCTGGGGCCTCGCCGATCCCCCGAGCGCCTCGGAGATGCAGACCATCGGTCTCGCGTACCAGCCCTACCGGAGCCTGCTGGCGTGGTACTGCTGGCGGGCGGCGGACGAGCGGCCGGCAGCCGCCCGGGCCCGGCCACCGCGTCCCGAGGAGGCAGGCCGGGACCAGGTGTGAGACGATCTCCCCGGGGAGCGGTTCCCGTTTTACGCGCCGTGGGGCGGTATGGGATCGCTGTGGGGCGGTATGGGAGCGTCATCGGGCCAGCCCGGGGCACCGGTCCGGCCCGGAGACCGAAGGAGGGACAGCCGTGTTGGACCTGCGGATCACCGGGGCGACCGTCGTCGACGGCACGGGAGCGGCCCCCTACCGGGGGGATATCGGGATCGAGTCGGGACGGATCGTCGAGATCGGGACGGTCACCGGCCCCTCGCACCAGACGATCGACGCCGACGGCGCCATCGTCACCCCGGGGTGGGTGGACGTCCACACCCACTACGACGGCCAGGCCACCTGGGACGACGCGCTCGAGCCGTCGGCCTCCAACGGCGTCACCACCCTGGTGATGGGCAACTGCGGTGTCGGGTTCGCCCCGGCCAGACCCGGCGACCGTGACGCGCTCATCGACCTCATGGAGGGGGTGGAGGACATCCCCGGATCAGCTCTCAGCGTGGGGATGCCCTGGGGGGAGTGGGAGACGTTCGGGGAGTACCTCGACCTACTCGACCGGGGTCGCTACAGCCTCGACGTCGCGGCCCAGGTCGCCCACGGGGCGGTCCGCTTCTACGTGATGGGCGAGCGGGGGGCGGCGAACGAGGACGCCACCGCCGAGGACCTGGAGGCGATGGCGTCCCTCGTCGAAGAGGCCCTCGCCGCCGGTGCCGTCGGGTTCTCCACGTCACGCACGATCGGCCACAAGGCCAAGTCGGGTCGTCCCGTACCCGGGACCTATGCACCCGAGGAGGAGCTCCTGGCGTTCGCCGGGGCGATGCGCGCCGCCGGGCACGGCGTGTTCGAAGCGATCGTGGCCGGCACCATCGGCACGCTCGACCGGCTGGGGGGCGAGCGGGCGAAGCCGATCGACGAGATGCCGCTCCTCGAGGCGGTGTCCCACGCCAGCCGTCGACCGGTCACCTTCACCGTCGCCCAACTGTTCGAGGACCCGGACCACTGGCGCGTCGTGCTCGACGAGGCGGCCCGCGCCAACCGGGCAGGGGCGACCCTGCGGCCACAGGTCATTCCCAGGTCGGTCACCATCATGACCAACCTCGACACGTACCACCTCTTCATGGGTCGGCCCACCTACCGCAGCATCGCCCACCTGCCGCTCGACCGGCGGGTGGCCGAGATGCGCCGTCCCGAGGTCCGGCGGGCCATCCTCGGCGAGTCCAGCGCCACCGGCGGTCCCGGCGACTTCTCCGGGCTGGTGGTCGAGCTGTTCCTCCCCGCCCTGCCGCTCACCTTCCCGCTCAGCGAGCCGGTCGACTACGAGCCGCGCTTCGACCAGTCGGTGACGGCACGTGCGCAGGCCGCCGGGATCGATCCCGTCGAACTGATGTACGACCTGCTGCTCGAGGACGACGGGAAGGCGTTCTACGCGCTCCTCGGATCGAACTTCGTCAACGGGACGCTCGACGTCTGCCGCGAGATGCTGCTCGACGCCAACACCGTCACCGGGCTCGGCGACGCAGGGGCCCATGTCAACCTGATCTCCGACTGCTCGGCGTCCACCTTCCACCTGACCCACTGGGCGCGGGACCGGCGCCGGGGGGAACTCCTCCCCATCGAGCTGCTGGTCCGCAAGCTCAGCGGCACCAACGCCGACCTCTACGGACTCACCGATCGCGGGACCGTCACCGTGGGCAGGCGGGCCGACCTCAACGTCATCGACCTCGACAACCTGCGCATTCTGGCTCCCGAGCTCCACTACGACCTGCCCACCGGGGCCAGCCGGATCCTCCAGCCGGCGGAGGGCTACCTGGCGACCATCGTGAACGGGACCGTCACCCGGCGCCACGACCAGGACACGGGCGAGCGTCCGGGCCGTCTGGTCCGGGGATCGGCAGCCTGAAGCCGGGGATCGACGGTCGGGTGCCGACGGCCGACTGCTCCCGGCGCGCTCAGGCCGGCGACGCCACCTTGAGGCACGCGGCGATCGAGGCGGCGTGGTCGGCGACCACGCCCTTGCCGATCCCGACCAGCTGGGCCACCCGGGGATCGGTGACCCGGTAGTAGGCGAAGCGTCCCTGGCGGCGCACCGAGACCAGCCCACACGAGACCAGGCAGGCCAGATGGGCCGAGACGCGCCCCTGGGAGAGCCCGGCCCGCTCGACGCACTCGGTGCCGGTCCGCTCGTCTTCGGCACAGAACTCGAGCAGGTCGAGGCGGGTGGGATCCCCGAGCGCCCGGTAGAACTTGGCCATCAGGTCCCGCCCTGCCAGATCGACCGGCGGTGCCGGGGCAGACAAGCGGCGACGGTCGGCGAGCGAGGTAGTCATGCTGCGCAGCATGACAGCTTGG
>JAJYYG010000065.1 GCA_021801235.1 Actinomycetes bacterium | reverse complement strand
TCGCCTCCCGACCCGACGTCCCCCGGTAGTCTCTTGTCGCCATGCCTTCGTACCTCGCCTCGATCGTCGCAGCCCATCGGGCGATGGCGGCCGACGACCGTCGTGACGTCGATCGACTGGTCGCGCAGGCCGAGCTGGTACCCGGGGGCCGTCCGTTCACCGCCGCCCTCGCCGACCGGTCGGGCGACGGTCGGGTGGCGGTGATCTCCGAGATCAAGCGGCGCTCGCCCTCCAGGGGCGACCTCGCTCCGGACCTCGACCCGGCCTCCCTGGCGGCCGAGTACGAGCTGGGGGGCGCCGCCTGCCTCTCGGTCCTCACTGATCGCGAGTTCTTCGGCGGCTCGCCGGCGGACCTGGCCGCGGCCCGGGAGGCCTGCGGCCTGCCGGTCCTCCGCAAGGACTTCACGGTGTCGGCCGCCGATGTCTGCGACGCCCGGTTGATGGGAGCCGACGCCCTGCTGCTGATCGTGGCCGCCCTCTCCGATGCCGAGCTGTCGACCTTTCTCGACCTGGCGACCCACCTCGGGCTGTCGGCACTGGTCGAGGTCCACGACGCTGCGGAGCTGGACCGGGCGCTCGAGGCCGGCGCCACCCTGGTCGGGGTGAACCAGCGCAACCTTGCCACGTTCGAGGTCGACCGCTCCCTGGCCTGTTCCCTGGCTCGAGACCTGCCGGCCGGCACGACCAAGGTGGCCGAATCGGGTATCCGATCCGCGGACGACGTCGTCCGGCTGGCGGAGGCGGGCTTCGACGCGGTCCTGGTGGGGGAGAGCCTGGTGTGCTCCGGTGACCGACGGGCGGCGGTGGCCGGGCTGGCCGGGTCGCACCGGTGACGATGGCCGGGGGACCGTCCGCCGCCGGCCACGACGGGGTGGACGGCGTGTTCGTGAAGATCTGCGGGATCACGTCCGAGGCCGACGCCCTGCTGGCCGCCGGGTTCGGGGCGGCGGCGGTCGGGTTCATCTTCGCCCCGTCGCCCCGCCAGATGCGCCCGGCCGACGTGGCCGACATCGTCAAGCGTCTGCCGTTGGAGACCGTCACGGTCGGCGTGTTCCGCGACGAGGCTCCCCAGCGGGTCGTGGAGATCGCCAACCACGCCGGCCTGAAGGCGGTGCAGCTCCACGGGATGGAGTCCGCGGAAGACACCCGGTGGATCCGCCAGCGGGTGGGGGCCACCATCAAGGCGTTCCCCGCCGGGCACCGCAACATCGACCGGTTCGACGAGTACGGGGCGCAGTTCCTCCTCATCGACGGGGCGAACCCCGGTTCGGGCGAGCTGTTCGACTGGCGCCTCGCCGAGGGGGTGGACGATCCGTCCCGCCTCATCGTCTCCGGAGGTCTCGACCCGTCGAACGTGGGCCGGGCCATTGCCCACCTCCGTCCGTGGGGTGTCGACGTGGCGAGCGGCGTCGAGTCCTCCCCCGGGGTGAAGGACCCGGGGAAGCTGCGCGACTTCGTCGCTGCGGTGCGCTCCGCCGAGGTGGACCTCGCCGTGGCCAGCGGCGGGCTCGGGGACCCGAGCCCCCATGCCACCGTCCCTCGGCGGGTCCGGGAGCGCGACGAGCTCTTCGACTGGCAGAACGAGTGAGCACCCATCCCCCGGCGGACACCACCGTCCCCGGCGCCATCATGGGCGACCCGGGCCCGACCGGCCGGTTCGGCGAGTTCGGCGGTCGCTTCGTGCCCGAATCCCTGGTCCCCGCCTGCCTCGAGCTCGAAGAGGCGTTCCGCCGGGCCTGGTCGGATCCGTCCTTCCGGGGCGAGCTCGACGCCCTCCTCCGCTCCTACGGCGGTCGCCCCACGCCGGTGACCGAGTGCACCCGGCTCTCCCGGGAGCTGGGGGTCCGGCTCCTCCTCAAGCGCGAGGACCTCGCCCACACCGGCTCGCACAAGATCAACAACGTGGTCGGACAGGGTCTCCTGGCCCGGCGGATGGGCAAGCACCGGCTCATCGCCGAGACGGGTGCCGGCCAGCACGGCGTCGCCACCGCGACCGCCGCCGCGTTGTTCGGGATGGAGTGCGTGGTCTACATGGGCGAGGTCGACACCCACCGCCAGGAGCTCAACGTGTTCCGGATGGAGCTGCTCGGGGCGGAGGTCCGCCCGGTGGCCAGCGGGAGCCGGACCCTGAAGGACGCGGTGAACGAGGCCCTCCGGGACTGGGTGGCCAGCGTGGAGGACACCCACTACTGCCTCGGGTCGGTGATGGGCCCGCACCCCTACCCCTGGATGGTGCGCGAGTTCCAACGCGTCGTCGGCGACGAGGCCCGGGAGCAGTGCCGGGTGATCCTCGACGGCGGGGACCCGGACGTGGTCGTGGCCTGCGCGGGCGGCGGGTCCAACGCTGCCGGCACCTTCGCCGGGTTCGCCGACGCGACGTCGTCCACGCTGGTGGCCGTGGAGGCGGCGGGAGGAGCGGCGTTGACGGTCGGTTCCCCCGGGGTGCTCCACGGCATGCGCTCCGCCCTGATGCAGGACGAGTCCGGCCAGATCCTCGAGGCGCGGTCGATCTCCGCCGGGCTGGACTATCCGGGGATCGGGCCGGAGCACGCCCATCTGGCCGCCATCGGGAGAGCCCGGTACGAGTCGGCGGGGGACGAGGAGGTGGTCGACGCCTTCCGGCGTCTGGCCCGCACCGAGGGGATCATCCCTGCGCTCGAATCCGCCCATGCACTGGCCTGGGTGCTGCGCGTCGCCGGCTCCCCGGAGCTGCCCACCGGCTCGACGGTGCTCGTCACCCTCTCCGGGCGCGGTGACAAGGACGTCGCCCAGGTCCGGGACCTCCTCCGGGCGGGCGCGTCCGGCACCGGCGGATGACCGTGGGGGATGCCGTCGGCACCGACCGGCTCGAAGACACGCTCCGGCGGCACCGGGACCAGGGCCGCAAGCTGCTCATCCCCTACGTGACCGGCGGCCTCGACCCCGAGTGGCTGGTCACCGTCGAGGGCCTGGCCGGCGCCGGTGCCGATGCCATCGAGATCGGGATCCCCTTCTCCGACCCCATGATCGACGGGCCCACCATCCAGGAGGCGTCCCAGCGGGCGCTGGACCGGGGGGCCACGCCGGAGGGCATCCTGGCGGACCTCGGACACCTCCGGATCGGCGTGCCCCTGGTGGCGATGACCTACTACAACCTGATCGCCCACGCCGGGCACCAGCGCATGGCCGGCATGCTCGCGGCCGCGGGGGTCTCCGGGGCGATCATCCCCGACCTGCCGCTGGAGGAGGTGGGGCCGTGGGCCGACGCTGCGGACGCCGCCGGGATCGCCACCGTGCTGCTGGTGGCTCCGTCGACCCCTCCACACCGGATCGGCGCCATCGTGGCGCGCTCGCGCGGGTTCGTCTACGGGGTGGGCCGGATGGGGGTGACGGGGGAGCAGGCGGTGCTGGCGGACTCGGCCCGCGAGGTGGCCGCCCGGGTCACCGCGGTCACCGACCTGCCGGTCTGCATCGGCATCGGCGTGTCCACCCCGGACCAGGCGGTGGCGGTGTGCGACGTGGCCGACGGCGTGGTGGTGGGCTCCGCCCTGGTCCGCCGGCTCCTCGACGGCGAGGGGCCGCTCGGCGCGGTGCGCTTCGCCAGCTCGTTGCGTCAGGCGCTCGACGCTGCCGGCCGGACCAGCCGGTAGAGCGCCCGTAGCAGCGGGGCGGGTCCCCGTTCGGCCCGGTGGTCGCGCATCCGGCGGCGGATCAGGTCCCGCCGTTCCTGGAGGTCGCGGAAGGTGACCGCATCAGGGGAGTCGGCGAACCCCATGGCGGCCCGGTACCCGTCGAGGTCCAGCGGTGCGGTGGAGAGGTCGACGCCCACGTCACGGGCGATCCTCTCCCCGTGCTGCTCGGTGAAGTACGTGACGATCGCCACGATCTCCCCGAGGATGTCGACGTCCGGCGCCATCGTCGCCATCGCTCCGTTGAGGAACAGCATGTCCTTGACGAACAGCATCAGCTCCTTGGGGAGCTTCGCTCCGTAGCCGAGGAGCGCCTTGGTCACGTCGCGCAGCTCGGCGATCATCTCCTCGGCGGTGAGCGTGGTCGGATCGACCGGTGGGCGGTCGAGCCCGAGGTCCCGGACGACGGCGGCGACATCGGTGTCCGCCGGGAGCGCCCCGAGATCCCGGAGGGCCTCGATCTGGGGCACCACGGCGTTGGTGGTGGCTCCCACCTGGAGGCGGAGGAAGGCCAACCGCCTGCGCTCGTCGAGCCGGCCGGTGATCCCGAAGTCGAGGAGGGCGACCGATCCGTCCTCGAGCACCAGGAGGTTGCCCCCATGGAGGTCTCCGTGGAAGACGCCGGCCAGCATCGCCCCCTCGAGGAAGGAGATCAGGGTGGTCCGCAGGACGGCGGCGGTGTCGATCCCGGCGGCGCGCATGCCCTCGGGGTCGCCCCAGGCGAACCCGTGGAGCTGCTCCATCACCAGCACCCGTCTGGTCACCAGCCGTGGGTGGGGACGGGGGACCACGACCGAACGCTGCCCGTTGGTGGCGAGGACCGCGGCGATGTCGAGCATGTTCTGGGCCTCGAGCCGGAAGTCGAGCTCCTCGACGATGGTCTCGGCGAAGAGCTCGACCAGGGCGGGCGGGTTGGCGAGCGCGGCCACGGGGATCCGGCCTACGAGCCAGGGCGCGATCCACGACATGGCGGCGATGTCGCGTCGTACCAGCCGATCGACGGTGCGCCGCTGCACCTTGACCACCACCCGCTCCCCCGTGCGCAGGGTCGCGGCATGGACCTGGGCGATCGACGCCGAGGCGATCGGCACACGGTCGAAGGACACGAAGTGATCGGCGAGCGTGCCGCCGAGCTCCTCCTCGACGGTCCGACGGACAGCGCTGAACGGCTCCGGCGGGACGCGGTCCCGCAGGAGGGTGAACTCGGCCACCAGCTCCTCGGGGAAGATCCCCTCGCCGGCCGAGATGATCTGCCCCAACTTGATGTAGGTGGGGCCGAGACGCTCGAATGCGGGCCGGAGCCGACGGGAGAGCCCGGCACGTGAGGCAGGGGTCCCCCGCTCCGAGAGCGCCCACCCGCCCAGGGCCCGCCCCAGCCGCCCGCCGACCGCCGCCAGCCGGCCGAGCGGCGGGCGTCGTCGGGGACGGACCAGCTCGGCGGCGGACGCCGCGGTGGCGGCGCGCAGCCGGGTGATGTCCCCACCGGCATCCACGGGCTTGCGCCAGGGCATCAGCTCCGGTTCGACGACCCACGGCCCCCCGGTGGTGAAGGATCCGGTGGCGAGGTCGGACGGGAGGGTGGTCATCGCACCTCGACGGTACCCGGACGACTGCCCGTGCCGTCCGCTGTGGAGGACGCGGCCGACCGACCCGGTCCGGCTCAGGCCGGGGCGATCACGATGCAGCCGTTGTGCCCGCCGAACCCGAAGGAGTTGGACAGCACCGGTGCGGGCGTCCAGGGGCGGGCCGCTCCGGCGACGACGTCGAGGGGGATCTCCGGGTCGGGCTGCTCGTAGCCCGAGGTGGGCGGGATGAGCCCCCGCGCGATCGACAGCACCACCGCCACCGCCTCGATGGCGCCGGCCGCTCCGAGGCCGTGGCCGGTGATCCCCTTGGTCGACGTGACCGGGGGGGCGTGCTCGCCGAAGACCGCCCTGATGGCGTCGGCCTCCGCTCGGTCATTGAGCGGCGTCGAGGTGC
>JAJYYG010000142.1 GCA_021801235.1 Actinomycetes bacterium | reverse complement strand
CGCTGGCCCTGCTCGAAGGGCGCTATCCGGAGGGTTCCACGGTGACCGTCGACGAGAAGGACGGGGCGATCCTGCTGACCTGACCTGACCTGACCTGACGTGACCTGACCTGACCTGGCTCGGGTTGACCCGACCCGACCCGACCCGACCCGACTTGGCATGACCGGGTCCGGTCAGCGCCCCGCCGGCCGGACCACCGGTCGGTGCTCAGGAGGGTCGCTGTTCAGAAGGGGTCGGTGCTCTGGATGCCGTCCTTGGAGACGAACTCGGTCCACTCGTCCCCGTCCCAGTAGCGGAAGTCGAACCGTCCGGAGGGATCGGGCTGCCAGCTCGGCGGGGACGAGACCGCGGTCAGCTCGCCGGCACCGGAAGAGGCGGGATGTCCCGCCGGCCGGAGTGGGTCGGCGTCCCGGCCGGGCCCGCCCTCGGGAGCCGCGCCCGGCTGCCCCGTGTCGTACGGGCCGCTGCCCGGGGCTCCGGGCCGGGGGAAGGGGGCGCGGCCGAAGGGCCCGGGACCGGGCACCGGGCGCCCCCCGCCCTGGCGGAGCTGGCGGCTCCGGCCGGTGCTCATGGCGATCAGGGCGAGCACGGTGACCACCAGGGAGAGGAACACGCTGGTCACTCCCCAGATGACCGGGTGGATGCCCCACGGGCTCCGCCCGGTGAACCGGCGGTACCGCTCGGTGTTGCGGTAGTTCATGAAGCCGATGAGCAGGCCGAAGACGACGTAGAGCGGGGAGCTGTTGGTCAGCGAGAGGCCGGAGAGCACCCTTCCATGGTGCCACGTCCGTCCGCGGTCGTCCGGTCCCCCCTCCCCGGGGTGCCGACCGGGGCCGCGGGCTACACTGGGTCGTAATCCGCTTTCTGCAACGGAGGAGTGACGCGTGCCGGCAACCGTCGTCGTCGGGACCCAGTGGGGTGATGAGGGCAAGGGCAAGCTGACCGACCTCCTCGCCAAGGAGATGGAGCTGGTCGTCCGCTACCAGGGCGGCCATAACGCCGGCCACACCATCGTGGTGGGCGGGGAGACGTTCGCCCTCCAGCTGGTGCCCAGCGGGATCCTCTACGACCACATCACGCCGGTCATCGGCAACGGGGTGGTGGTCGACCCCACCGTGCTCCTCGCCGAGGTGGACACCCTCGAGGCGAAGGGGATCGACACCTCGAAGCTGCTGGTCAGCGGGAACGCCCATCTGATCATGCCGTACCACCACGAGCTCGACCAGCTCGCCGAGCGCTACCTGGGCAAGAACAAGCTGGGCACCACCAAGCGCGGGATCGGTCCGGCCTACGCCGACAAGTCCTCCCGGGTCGGTCTGCGCGTCCAGGATCTCCTGGACCCGAAGATCTTCCGCCAGAAGCTCGACGTGGTGCTGAAGGAGAAGAACGCCGTCCTGGCCAAGGTCTACAACCGCCTGCCGCTGAGCGCCGACGAGATCACCGACCACTACCTCGGCGAGCTGGCTCCCCGGGTGGCGCCGATGGTGGCCGACACGGTGGGCGTGGTGCACGACGCGCTCGACCGCGGCGCCCACGTGCTGCTCGAGGGCGCCCAGGCCACCTTCCTCGACCTCGACCACGGCACCTACCCGTTCGTGACCTCGTCGAACCCGGTGGCGGGCGGTGCCTGCACCGGCGCCGGGGTCGGCCCCCGCTTCATCGACGACGTGATCGGGATCGCCAAGGCCTACGTCACCCGCGTCGGAAGCGGGCCCTTCCCGACCGAGCTGACCGACGAGACGGGTGACGCCCTCGTCGACATCGGGCACGAGTACGGGGTGAACACCAAGCGCCGCCGCCGGCCCGGCTGGTTCGACGCGGTGATGCTCCGCCAGGCGGTCCGGCTCAACTCGCTGTCCGAGGTCGCGCTCACCAAGCTCGACGTGCTCGACACCTTCGACACGGTGAAGGTCTGCGTCGCCTACGAGGCGAACGGGGAGCGGTTCACCCACCCGCCCTACCACCAGTCGGTGTTCCATCAGGTCACCCCGGTCTACGAGGAGCTCCCCGGGTGGAAGACCGACCTGTCGGGGGTCACCGAGATCGGAGACCTCCCCCAGGCCGCCCGGGACTACGTGCACTTCCTGTCCGAGCAGATCGGCGTTCCGGTGCGTCGGGTGGGGGTCGGACCGGGACGCGAACAGTTCGTCCGGTTCCCGGGCGGCGGTCCCGCCACGGCTGCCACGGCTGCATCGGCCACACCGGCTGCATCGGCCACACCGGCTGCATCGGCCGGACCGGTCCCGACGGCACCGGGCGTGCCGAGGTGATCCCGCGCTACTCCCCCCCGGAGATGGCGAACCTGTTCTCGGACCGCGCCCGCTTCGCCATGTGGCTCCGGGTCGAGCTGCTGGCACTCGACGGTTGGGTGGCGGTGGGCGAGATCCCGGCGGAGGTCGCGGCCGCCTGCCGCGACCGCGCCCCGGTGGTCGACGACGCGTTTGTCCGGGCGGTGGCCGACCGCGAGCGGGTGACCGACCACGACGTCGCCGCCTTCGTGGACGTCGTCCAGGAGGCGATCGGCCAGCCGGAAGGCTCCTGGGTCCACTACGGCCTCACCTCCTCGGACGTGGTCGACACTGCACTGTGCGCCACCCTGACCGCCGCGACCGACCTTCTTCTGGCGGCGTCGGATGCCCTGGTGGACGCGCTGCGCTCCCGGGCCCGTGAGCTCATCGACGTCCCGGTCACCGGCCGGACCCACGGCATGCACGCCGAGCCGACCACGTTCGGGGCGAAGTTCGCCCTCTGGGCGTTGCAGGCGGGCCGCGACCGGGAGCGGCTTCAGGCGGCCCGTGACCGGGTGGCGGTGGGCAAGCTCTCCGGTGCCGTCGGCACCTACTCGAACATCGACCCCCGGGTGGAGGGGCACGTCTGCCGTTCCCTCGACCTCACGCCGGTGCCCGCCACCCAGGTGGTGGCCCGCGACCGTCACGCCGAGCTCCTGTGGGCCTGCGCCGCGGTGGGCGCCACCATCGAGACCATCGCCACCGAGGTGCGCCACCTCGCCCGCAGCGAGCTCGGCGAGGTCGAGGAGCCGTTCCGGCCGGGCCAGAAGGGCAGCTCGGCCATGCCTCACAAGCGCAACCCCATCCTGTCGGAGCGGTTGTGCGGCCTGGCGCGGGTCCTGCGCGGGTACCTCTCCGCGGGCCTCGAGGACGTCGCCCTGTGGCACGAGCGGGACATCTCCCACAGCTCGGTCGAGCGGGTGGTGCTCCCGGACGCGGCCGCCCTGACCCTGTACCTGCTCGAGAAGGCGACCGGCCTGGTGGCGGGGCTCGTCGTCCACCCCGACCGGGCGCTGGCCAACTTGACCGAAGGGAGCCACGGGCTGGTGTTCAGCCAGTCGGTCCTCCTCGCGCTGGTGTCGGGCGGGTTGGGCCGGGACGCCGCCTACCGGATCGTCCAACGGGACGCCCGTGCGGCCTGGGAGGAGGGGCGGCCGTTCCGGCAGGTGCTGGAGGACGACCGCGAGGTCACCCTCTCGCCCGACGAGCTCGATGCCGCGTTCGACCTCGGGCGCACGCTCCGTCACGTCCACCGTTTCACCGATGCTCTGGAGGAGCCGACCCGATGACCGATCCCGCCCCGCCGCCGCTTCCCCTGGTCAGCTCCGGCAAGGTCCGCGAGCTCTACGACGCCGGGGAGGACCGCCTGCTCATGGTGGCATCCGACCGGATCTCGGCCTTCGACGTCGTCATGGCGGAGCCGATCCCGGACAAGGGTCGGGTGCTGACCGCCATGACCGTCTTCTGGCTCGAGGACCTCGCCGACCTCGCCCCCAACCACCTGGTGAGCGTGGACCCGGCGGACTACCCGGCCGGCGCCACCGCGCTCCCGGGCGGCCTCGACGAGCTGGCCGGGCGCTCGATGCTGGTGCGGCGGGCGGAGATGCTCGACATCGAGTGCATCGTGCGGGGCTACCTGGCCGGTTCGGCCTACAAGGAGTACGAGCGGTCCGGCACCGTGCACGGGATGCCCATGCCGACCGGACTGGTGCACGCCGCCCGCCTCCCCGAGCCCATCTTCACGCCCTCGACCAAGGCGACCGAGGGGCACGACCTCAACATCGGCATGGCGGAGGCGGTCGACCTGGTGGGACGGGAGGCCGCCGAGCAGGCCGCCGAGCTGTGCCTCGCCGCCTACGAGCGTGCGGCCCGGCGCGCCGAGGAGCACGGCATCGTGATCTGCGACACCAAGTTCGAGCTCGGCTTCATCGACGGGAAGCTCGCCCTCTGCGACGAGGTGCTGACCCCGGACTCGTCGCGGTTCTGGCCGGCCGACGACTGCGCCCCGGGGTCGAACCCGCCGTCGTTCGACAAGCAGCCGCTGCGCGACTGGCTGGAGGCCCAGCCGTGGGACAAGGCGCCGCCGCCGCCGCCCCTGCCTCCGGAGGTGGTCGACGCCACGTCGACCCGCTACGTGGACGCCTATGAGCGGGTCTGCGGCCGGAAGCTGGCCGACTGGTTCGGTGCCTGAATGGCCCCCCCGCAGCGGTACGCGGTGCTGGTGGAGGTGCGGCTGCGCCCCGGGATCGCCGACCCCCAGGGTGCGACGATCGAGCGGGCGCTGCCCGCCATCGGGATCGACGGAGTGAGCGGCGTCCGGGCCGGCAAGGCGTTCCGGTTCGAGATCGAGGCGGACGACGAGGCCGCCGCGCTGGCACGCGGGACCGAGGTGGCCGACCGGGTGCTGGCCAACCCGGTGATCGAGGAGGCCACGGTCACCGTGGCCGGCCGGGTGACGGTCTGATGGCGGCCCGGGTGGGCGTGGTGGTCTTCCCGGGCACCAACTGCGAGCACGACGCGGTCCGGGCCATCGAAGGGCTGGGGGGCGCGGCGGAGCTGGTCTGGCACGGGGCCACCTCGGTCGCCGGGTACGACGCGTTGGTGCTCCCCGGCGGGTTCGCCCACGGGGACTACCTGCGGCCCGGGGCGATCGCCCGCTTCTCCCCGGTGATGGCCGCCGTCGCCCGCTTCGCCTCCGCGGGCGGACCGGTGGTCGGGATCTGCAACGGGTTCCAGGTGCTGACGGAGGCCGGGCTGCTCCCCGGCGCCCTGCAGAAGAACCGGGGCCTCCGCTTCGTCTGCGCGCCGGCGGAGGTGCGGGTGGAGACCGACCGCTCGGTGCTCACCGCCGGCATCGAGCCCGGGTCGGTGCTGTCGGTGCCGATCAACCACTTCGAGGGGAACTACACGTGCGACGAGGCGACGCTGGCGGTGCTGCGCGCCGAGGACCGGATCGTGCTCCGCTACGTGGACAACCCGAACGGCTCCGTCGACGGCATCGCCGGGATCTGCAACGAAGGGCGCAACGTCGTGGGCCTCATGCCCCACCCGGAGCGGGCGGTCGATCCGCTCACCGGCTCCGTCGACGGCGCGGCCCTGTTGGGGGCGCTGCTCAGATCGGCCACGCGGCCGACGACGGCCGACGCGCCGCCCGCCGTCGCCTGACCCGCATGGGGACCCGGCCCGCTCCCGGTGCGACCCGGGAATCGGCCTTGGCGTGGCCGACCGGGCCGCTCAGCCCCGACGAAGTCCAGCCCCGAGCGCGGGCGTGGTCCGCTGTTCGTCCCCGATGGGCCTCAGCCCCGAGCGCGGGCGATCTTCGCCTTTTCGAGCACCGCCGGGGTGACCCCGACCTTCCGCCACGCGGAGTACGAGATCCCCTTGCGCTCGCCGTAGCTGCGGGCCACGCGGACGAAGTCCTTCTCCAGGGACGCGGTGT